>JBLHOB010000234.1:0-5649 GCA_047619425.1 Myxococcota bacterium | reverse complement strand
GCTTGGCATCCGCCCACACATCGGCGTGCGGGGCAGACCCTCGGCAACCGGTGCGGGCAAGTGGGTCGAGTCGACTGGATCGCGTTCGAAGTTTGGCTTGTCTCCCTCCGAGATCGTTGACGTTTCAGACCGGCTCCGCGACGAGGGCATGCTCGACTGCCTCGAAATGGTCCACTTCCACATTGGCTCGCAGATCACGGCGATTCGCGCGCACAAAGATGCGTTGCGCGAAGTCGCACAGATCTTCATTGGCCTGAGGGAAATGGGCGCTACCGAGCTCAAGATGATCGACGTGGGCGGCGGGCTCGGCGTCGACTACGACGGCACCCAAAGCGATTCAAACTCGTCCATGAACTACTCGACCAACGAGTACGCCAACGACGTCATCGGATCGATCGGCGCAGCCTGCGACGAAGCAGGACAACCCCACCCAGACATCGTCACCGAGTCGGGGCGCGCGTTGGTAGCGCATCACTCCGTGCTGATCTTCGACGTACTCGGCGCAACCACAATGCGATCCGAGCACGCGCCCCCGGCCGCGCCGGAGGAAACGGCTGGAGACGAGCGGGCCAAGGTTCTTCGCCAATTCGACACCGTGCTCGAGACCCTTGAAGAAGGCAACGTGCAGGAGGCCTATCACGACGCCCTCGAAGCCAGAGCTGAAGCCAACAGCCTCTTTGGCCTCGGCTATTTGGGCTTGCGTGAACGCGCCCAGGCCGATCGACAATTTCGCTATTGCTGTGAGAAAATCATTCAAGCGGTGCGCGGCTTGGAAGTTGTCCCAGACGACTTGGCTCATCTCGAAAGTGACTTCGCCGACATCTACTACGGCAATTTCTCGGTCTTTCAATCGGCCCCGGATCACTGGGCTGTACAGCAACTCTTCCCGGTGCTGCCGATCCACCGCCTCGACGAAGTGCCGACACGACGTGCGGTACTCGCGGACTTGACCTGCGACAGTGATGGCAAGATCGATCGTTTTATCGGCGCGGATGGCGAGCAGCGCACTCTCGAACTTCACGAACTCGACCACACGCCATACTACATCGGGGTTTTTCTCGTTGGTGCCTATCAAGAAATTCTCGGGGACTTACACAACTTGTTTGGCGACACCGACGCCGTCCATGTGCGCCTCGACAACGAAGGCCACTACAACGTCGAACACGTTGTCGACGGTGACGACGTCACCGAGGTGCTTCACTACGTACAGTACGACGCCGCGGCGTTGATTGAACGCGTGCGCCGCACAACGGAGAACGCGCTGCGTCGAGGTGAGATCAGCATTGGCGACGCGACCCGGCTGCGCAAACGGTTCGAAGAAGGCTTGCGAGATTACACCTATCTGTCTGTTGGTTGAGCCCAATGCAACGGGGCCAGCATTCGAGACGCGAGTGGCTCATGCGTTAGAGACGAATTAGGCTGCGCCGTCGCGCAATCAAGGTACTGCGCCAAGGAAACCGCTACGCCGCCCGTCGAGGAGCCGAGTATGAGCGAACAAGCTAGTGAAGCGGAGAAGGCGGCCTTTCTTAAAAACCTACGCCGAGATATAGGCGTAACCGCTGGGCCCCCGGACCCCGCACGCGACCCGGTCAACAGCCCGATGATTGAGCATTGGTGCGACGCGATGAGTGACTTCAACCCGACTTATTTCGACAAAGAAGCCGCAACGAAATCAGTGCACGGCGAGATCGTTGCACCTCCCGCGATGCTAAACGCCTGGGGGATGCAGGGCCTGGTGCCGCGCGAGTCCAATAAGAAGGCCGGTGTAGACGCCTACGCAAAACTCGACGCCGCTGGCTTCACCTCTGTCGTTGCAACGGATTCGCAGCACGAGTACGTCCGCTACCTGAAACTTGGCGAGCGCGTGTGTGCAAGCTTTTCAGTCGTCGAGGTTTCGGAAGAAAAAGCGACGGGCCTCGGGGTCGGACACTTCGTCACCACCCAAACCGAATACACCAACGAAGCCGGCGAGCGAATCGGTGCGATGAAATTTCGCATCTTGAAGTTCAAGCCCGGCACGGGTCGCATCCCGGCGGGTGGAGCCGACGCAGGGGAAGCCAAAGAACGCCCATCGCGACCGAAGCCCGGCATCTCTCGCGATACGCGGTTTTTCTGGGACGGCATCGAACAGGGCGAGTTGCGGATCCAGAGCTGCGATTGCGGCGCGCTGCATCACCCGCCGATGGTGCGCTGCCCAAAATGCGGCAGCTACGATCTCGGCTACAAGGTGGCCAGTGGTCGAGGCAAGGTCTACAGCTTCGTCGAACCCGTACACCCCAAGATCCCATCTTTTGACTACCCGCTTGTTGTCGGCCTGATCGAACTCGAGGAAGGCACGCGCTTGTTGTCGAATGTGATCGACATCGACGCCGATGCAGTCGAAGTGGGTATGGACGTCGAGCTGGTCATCAAAGACTGCAACGGCACAACGCTCCCGGTCTTTCGCCCGACGCGCCCTGCGCGCAACGAAACCACGATTCGCTTCGACGACATCGCGGTTGGCGACACCCTCGCGCCCTGCCCGATCCCAATCACGCCGACATTGATTGTTTCAACCGCAATCGCATCTCGGGACTATCAGGATGTCCACCACGACCGCGACCTCGCGATCAAGCGCGGCTCGCCGGACATTTTCATGAACATTCTCACTTCGAGTGGGTTGAGTTCGCGCTACGTCACCGACTGGGCGGGGCCCGATGCGGTGCTTAAAAATCTCAAGATCCGCCTCGGCGCGCCCAACTACCCATACGACACGATGACGATGACCGGCGAAATCACGGAGAAGTCTACGGAGGGCCAACGCGGCAAACTCCGCGTGGCGATCCGGGGCTATAACCGACTCGGCAATCACTTGAGCGGGACCATCGACCTCGAAATCCCACTCGGTTAGAAAGCAAAGCCCGGGGCTGCGCGCTCGCCCTGTGTGAGAGGAAGTATTGAGATGAGTATGAAATTTGCCGGCCAAACGGCAATCGTCGGGATCGGAGCGACGGAGTTTTCGAAGAACTCCGGGCGTTCAACTCTGCGCTTAGCAATCGAGTGCGCCGAGCAGGCCATTGCCGACGCCGGGCTCAGGCCCGAGCAAGTCGACGGCATGGTGAACTTCACCGTCGAAGAAAGCCCCGAGATCGAAGTCGCGCGCAACCTCGGCATCAAAGAACTCACCCACTTCAGCCGCATCCATCACAGTGGCGGCGCCGCTTGCGGGACGATCCATCAAGCCGCAATGGCCGTACACAGTGGTGCGTGCAACTACTGCCTCGTCTTTAGGGCATTCAACGAACGCTCCGAAACCCGTTTCGGCACCGGCGTACAAGACCGCCCGACGACCGCGAGCCCCATCGATGCCGACTTCGGCTGGAGCTCTCCATTTGGCCTGCTTACTCCAGCATCCTGGGTCGCCATGTTTGCCAAGCGCTACATGCACGAATACGGTGCAACCAGCGAAGACTTCGGCCGGGTTGCAGTTGCCGACCGCAAACACGCCGCGACAAACCCGAAGGCCTTTTTCTACAAGCGCCCCATCACGCTACAAGAGCATCAAGAGAGCCGCTTTATCGTTAAGCCCCTTCACTTGCTCGACTGCTGCCAAGAAAGCGACGGAGGACAGGCTTTCATCGTCACCACCCTCGAACGGGCAAAGGATCTAAAACAAGCCCCGGCCGTAATTTCGGCCGCCGCCATGGGCAGCGGTGAAGACCAACAAATGATGAAGAGCTACTACCGCGACAACATCACCGGAATTCCCGAAATGGGGATCGTTGCAAAGCAGCTTTGGCGCGACACGGGCCTCGGGCCCAGCGACATTCACGCAGCGATCCTCTACGACCATTTCACGCCACTCGTGCTCCCGCAACTCGAAGAGTTCGGCTTCTGCAAACGCGGCGAAGCCAAAGACTTCGTGAAAGACGGCAACATTGAAATGGGCGGCGGGCTGCCCATCAACCCCAACGGCGGGCAACTCGGTGAGGCCTACATTCACGGCCTCAACGGGATCGCCGAGGGCGTGCGACAAATTCGAGGCACAGCGGTCAATCAGGTTAGCGACGCCCAAAACGTACTCGTCACCGCCGGCACTGCGGTACCGACGAGCGCATTGATCCTGGGACGCTCCTAGTCCACTACGAAGTCACAACTACGCCACACCCCCAGGCCACTGCCAGGCGACCGTTACTCAGCGCGCAGCCCGGGCTTCTCCCGCTCGAACCTCACGGATTCGCCTCGCTTGAGGCTGGGCCTTTGGCTGGGCCGCCGTACAGCACGGCGTACGCGTAGATCAGCGCGAGACTTCGGTGTGGACGCCAGCGCTCGGAAAACGCGCGCATTTCCGCCTCTTTCGCCACTTGGCTTCGGCCCAACATTTCGATCGCGATCTTCTTCACCACCCCGAGATCGCCGGCCGGAAATACATCCACCCGACCAAGGCCGCGAATCAAGGCCGTCTCCGCTGTCCAACGACCGATGCCCTTGTACGTGACGAGTCGCTCGATCACGTCTTCATCGTCGAGTTTTTGGAGTTCGCTTTGAACGAGTTCACCCACGGCAAATGCCTTCGCCATACGGTGAATCGTTCCGGCTTTTGCGGCGGTCAATCGCAGGGTTCGCAGCGTCGACTCCCGCACCTTCGACATGCGCTGCGCGGTTGGGAAGGCCCGGTACATCGTACCGTCGACCACAAGCTTCTCCCCGTAGCGGCGGGTCAGCACGTCGTAGATCGAATAAGCAAACGCCAAGTTAATCTGCTGCGCGAGGATCGCAGTCACAATGGCTTCAAACAGCGTGGCTCCACCGCATAGCGCCATCCCGTGATGGGCTTTGATCGAGTCCGCCAAGAGCCGGTCGTCCTTCATTGCTCGATAGAAGGGTCGCAACTTACAGCCCGCCCCGAGGCTGCGGCGTACAAATGCTTCGGCATCGCGTCGAGCCTCAACCGCGTCGTTGAAATCGCCGACGATCGCAATGCGGAGTACCGCGCGCGCCGCCGAGCCCAGCTGCCTTGCTTCGAGCAAGGCGAGGTCGCCGCCGAGTGTCAGGCACCGCCGATAGCAGCCGTCGTCGAGGTGGTCGACCAACTGGCTAAATCGCACCAGTCGGGCGGCTGACTCCTCAAGGCAATAGGGTCGCTCAGGAGTGAGTTCAAACTCAATGCGTTGCATGCAAACAGACTAGACCGTTCGGTCCCTCCGCAAACGACTGCCGCCAACCCATTTCGAAAAACGCGAGCCGTACTGCCGCTTGCGCGCGGCTGACTTCGCGCCGACCATTGGGAACTACGTCAACTCACAACGCGATGCGGAGCCCCCATGTCGAGATTGAACCGCGACCCGAAGTCGGTTTCGCACTGGCACCGTGAGGTCGATGTGCTCGTCGTCGGACTCGGCGTTGCCGGCGCAGCGGCAACCCTCGAAGCCACAGCCTTGGGCCTATCGACCCTCGTTGTCGAACGCGGTGGGGGTGGTGGCGGAACGTCGGCAATGAGCGGCGGCGTCATCTACATGGGTGGCGGTACGCCGCTGCAAAAGTCGTGCGGCTTCGAAGACTCCGCGGACGAGATGGCCAAGTATTTGATGGCATCCTGCGGAGAGAACCCGGACGAAGCGAAAATACGGCTCTACTGCGATGGATCTCTCGAACAATACGACTGGCTTG
>JBLHOB010000233.1:0-5649 GCA_047619425.1 Myxococcota bacterium | reverse complement strand
AGGCATGAATACCTCGCCGCGCGCAGAGAGGAACTCCGCCGAGGGTCACGGGAAATGAATCGATTTTGCAGCCGCAATTCTATCGCGATACGCACGGCGCGCGTCGCTCACGCGCGCGTCGGTTTCTCGCAAAGCAGGCAGCCGGTTGGCTAGACGACTTGTGTACCAAAACCTCAACGGAGTGCGGCAACGTCAGGTGCGAGTGGCGGCTTGAGGAGCGAAAGAACTCGTGCGGCCGGCGTCTACTCGAATCGGTCGGTGCTACCGTAGAGCGCTTCCGTTTACGCTGAGCCAAGCCCTGGGCCCGACGCAGGCCCCGCTTCAATCACACTCTCAGAACTCCCACTGCAAGGAAACAATCATGACTGAATCTGCCGAATATACTCCACCGAAAATTTGGAAATGGGAAGCTCAGGACGGGGGTCGCTTTACCAAAATCAACCGGCCGATCGCGGGCGCCACTCACGAAAAAGAACTTCCGGTTGGCGAACACGACCTGCAGCTCTATTCGCTCGCGACGCCCAACGGTGTGAAGGTGACGGTGTTGCTCGAGGAGCTACTCGAGTTGGGGAAAAGCGAGGCCGAGTACGATGCCTACCTGATCAACATCGGTGAAGGCGATCAGTTTGGAAGTGGCTTTGTCGACGTCAATCCGAACTCCAAAATCCCGGCCCTGTTGGATCGCAGTACGTCTCCCGGGACGCGGGTTTTTGAGTCGGGTGCAATTTTGGTTTATCTGGCCGAGAAGTTTGATGCCTACTTGCCCACTGAACCCTCCGCGCGCGCCGAATGCATGTCGTGGTTGTTTTGGCAGATGGGCAGCGCTCCATACTTGGGCGGCGGCTTCGGCCATTTCTATGCCTATGCGCCGATGAAGATCGAGTACTGCATTGATCGCTTTACGATGGAAGTGAAGCGACAGCTCGATGTGCTCGACCAGAACCTGGCCAAGCGACAGTACCTCTGCGGCGACGAGTACAACATCGCCGACATGGCCGTCTACTCTTGGTATGGCAACCTGGTGTTGAACAATACGTACAACGGCGCCGAGTTCCTGGAGGCCAGCAGTTACACCCAGGTTGCGCGTTGGGCAACCGAGATCGAAGAGCGTCCTGCAGTGGCTCGCGGTCGTCGGGTCAACTGTGCCTGGGGACCCGAAGAACTTCGCGTACCCGAACGACACTCAGCGGCAGACTTTGAGCTCAACGTCGTTGAGGAGTAGGGCGGAGAAGTGCACCCTTGAAGCCGTCGAATCGGATTCGCGTGGTGGCGGGCTGGGCTGTTAGCCCGCCACCACGCGGGATCTGCGGCTACGGGTTTAGTCCGTAGGCAGCGGGTGACGTCGAACGCTGCCTTCGCTTGATACGCGAGAAAACTCGCGCGCGAAGTTGGACGAGTTCCAAAAGAATCTCGGTGCGCATGACACGATCGAACTGCGGCGTGTCTTCTTCGGCATCGACATTCTTCTCGGGTGCGTATCGCAGGATCTCAAATCGTCGCAGGCTCGAAGGACGGTCACTCGCGGCGCGGCGTTCGTCTTCGAAGAAGTCGGCTGCGCCGGGCGTGGTTGCGGCCAATCGATGGCGCCACAGCCAATAGCTCTCAATGACTTGCCCTTCGTCTCCCCTCGAAACGCTGTGTTTCAAATTGCGAAATGCGGTGGCTTCGGAGTCTTGGTGTTGCTGCCGGCTGTAGGAGATGGCGCGGGTGATCCTTGGGCCGGCGAACATCAACCCGCGTGCAGCCGCGACTGCGATAAGCACTAACGTGAGTAAGCCAAGCCAGTGCGCTGCAAGCCAAGCGACTGCAGCGCTGCCGAATTGCAACCAACGCGCTGCGGCTCCCGCATCGTCGAGGTCTTGCGCTGTCGCGAGGCCCTCGCCCGTGACGTGAAACTCCGGTGTGCTCAAGGTTGCGCTGCGTAACTCTTCTTGCACCGGATCCCACCACTGCAGTTCGACTGGCGCAAGTTCGTAGGTGCCGGGCTCTTGCAGGACATAGGTCACAGTCTGGCGCCGTTCTCCGCGGTACTGCCCGCGATTGATGCGATCGTGTACGCGAGGCGCGTCGGCGTAGACAGCGATGCCCTCCGGCGCCTCGAAGACAAGCTTGGGCAATAGCATCCCAAGCATCTGCTCTCCCGATAGACGCACGGTTCGTTTGATCGCGAAGCCGACCTCAAGATCTTCAAGCGGCTTGTCCCACGTGTCGTGCACCTCAAGTCGCGGGGTAGTAAAGAAGCCAGTGAGTGTTTCGACGTCGGGGGGTGCGATGACCTCGATCCGCTGGGCCGGCGTGCGCAGTGCCAGCGGCGCGCTCGAGCGCCCTTCGGTCGCGATGGCGAGCGAGATCTCAAACGAAGGCACCACGAGTTGCCCGATTCGTTGCGGGTAGATGACATAGCCCCGGCGTTGTCCCGAGTGGGTGGTGCCGTTGATTTGTTCCGTGAAATTTGTGCCGAGTTGCTCGGGGGGGAGGATGATGGCGCCGCCAATGCTCAGCTCGGGATAGCGCGGCGCAGTGCTGAACCAGGTGTCGGTGAGGATTTCGACGAACAGGCGGGTCTGCTGCCCCAGCATGACACGGGATTCGCCGTCGCTCGCGGGTTCTACGTAGACGCGCAGGGTTACGCGCCCATCGTTGAGGAGGGCGTCGCCGTAGTCCAGCCTCTCCGAGAGAGCGTTTGCGGCACGTGGCGCGGGCGCATCGGATTGAGCCCAGCCAATATGGGAGATGCAGAGCGCACTGCAGGCCGCCAACAGGGTGATCGATCGTTTGCAGGCGAACTCCTTGAACGTCATGGCGTCTTCGCCTCGTCGTTCGCTTGGGCATGGTAGGAGAACTTCAATCGCAGAAAGTCGCCGGGGGTGGTCTGGACTCGTCGCATCCACATCTCCCGTAACTCCGAATCACTCAAACCCTGGGCGCGCGCTTCGTCGATCGTCATTTCACCGACTGCATCGCTTGCTCGGTCGTCAAAAACGATTTCATCGGCTTCGAGTTGGCCGCCGGTGCCGCCAAAATCTTCGTACTCTTTTGCATCCACGACCCTAAGCCCGAGTACCCAGTCGAGATTGAACGCGGCTTCAGCAAGTGCGGGATCAAGTGTAAGAGCCATTCGATAGGCATCGGCTGCGTCGGACAACCTTTCGAGGCGCGCCAGTACGTTGCCCCGACGAAGCGAAGCCGTCGCGGTGTCAACTTGGGCAAATGCGAATGCGGCTGTGGCGAAGTCTCCGGCCGCTTCGAGGGCGATTCCCCGCCAGAGAGGGTCTCGGAAATGTGCCGCGGCCCGCTCGGGCGCGCCAGCTTCAAGCCAAGCGCGCCCTTGCTGATCGGAGGTAAGAAATGCATCGACCAAGCGGCTTGGGGCGTGTTGCACGAGCAGGCCGGCAACGCCGGGGGCGCTGCCTCCGCAACCGCTAAGTCCGAGCACGGCCGCGAATGTCAAAAGGCCGCGAAGTCTGGCGGAGCTGCGTGATGAATTTAGGTTTGAAGATATTAGAGTCGCCATTGCACCGTCCATCCGCGTCGAAACCAAACCAGCATGCAGCCTGCGACGAGCCATACCAATGGATAGCCGCGATCGCGCCACGCGAGGTTTTTATCGCGGTTGAGGGTGTCGACAAGATGCCTGCGAATTCGACTCATCAGATTTGTGATGTCCGCACTGCCGAGTCCCGCCTCGACAACCCGGCCACCGGCGGCCGCTGCAACGGTGTTCAGTGCGGCGCGTTGCAGGGGCGGGGCTATCGCATCCGAGTCAAAGTTGAAGCCACCGTCGAGGCCGTCGGCTTGGATTGGCCCGCCCTCATCCCCGCCGAAGCCGAGCACCAGGAGCTGTTGGTCGCTGGCCTTCGTGAAGTTTGCAAAGGATTCTGCGTGGCTCGTGTCGATTCCGTCCGTCAAAAACAGCAATGTGCCTGGGACGGTCTCCTTGCGAAGTAGGGCTTGTGCAAGCTCGAGGGCTCGGGTGGGCTCGTCCCCTGGTGTCGGCATCAGATTGGGATGCAGGGATTCGAGGTAGATCTCAAGCAGCTCGGTGTCGTCGGTAAACGGGAGCAGAAGGTGCGCTGAGCCGGCGTAAACGATTACCGCCGTGCGCGCGCCGCGACGCAGCGAGAGTAGGTCGCGCAACTTGTGTCGGGCGCGTTCAAGTCGCGTTGGCTGCATGTCAGTACACAGCATGCTGGGTGTCAGTTCGATCGCGATGACGAGTGGTGCGCGGTCTTGGGTGAACGGCGTGATTTCGCGCTCCCAGGTGGGGCCCGCGATGACGACTGATGTCAAAATTAAAAGCGCCGTCATCAATTGGTAAGGGCGCAATCGCCGTTCGCGGCCGCCTGCGACCGTGAGATGCGCGAGCAAGTGCGGGGCGATGGCACCCTGCCACTGTCGCGCCGCGCTATACGCTCTACGCAAGCGTAGATGCAGCCATATCGCGTAGGGGATGAACACGAGCCAGAGCGGACGCAAGAAGTGGAAGTCGGTTTCAGGCCACATCGGGCCTCCTGCCGATCACGCGAAACATGATGTTAAACAAGACGAAACCGAAGACCATCAAGACGGCGAGTGGCACCCAGTGCAGAGGCTGCTTGGGGCGATAGCTCAACGTGTCGATGCGGTCGGGCTCAAGTTGGTCGAGCTTGGTATAGATCGCATCGAGTTCCACTTGATCGAGAGCGAGGAAGAACGCACCCCCGGTGGTCTCGGCGATTGTTTTAAGTGTATCGGTGTCGAGTGCTTTCTCGCCGACGGTTGCCGGGTCGCCGATCGCGATGGTGTGAATCGTAATGCCTTCTTCGGCTGCGATCTGCGCTGCACGATGGACGGGCATCTCGCTCCCGGTGTCGTTGCCATCGGTGAGGAGGATGACGACCTTGTTTTGCTTATCGCTTGCTTCGAACAGCCGCACTGCGAGGCCGATCGCGTCGCCGATCATCGTGCGCGGACCCGCCATGCGGGGTTGCAGCTCGTCGAGGAGGGCGGCAACAACGTCGCGGTCCTCGGTAAAGGGCGCTTGCAAGTAGGCCGCGGTGCCAAAGACCGCGAGGCCGAGGCGGTCATTCTCACGCCGCGCAATGAAGTCGGTCATGACGTGCTTTACGGCTTCGAGGCGCGTCGTGCGGGTTCCGTCTTGGGCTGCAAAGTCCGGCTCTTCCATCGAGCCAGACAGGTCGACGATCAACATCAAGTCCCGAGCCGGGCGATGTTGAACAATCGGATCGCCCACCCATACCGGAGCCGCAAGCGCACACACGACCAGCCCCCAGCCCATAACGTGATAGAGCTTTTGCCAGACGCGCTTGCGCACAACCACTGCGCCTTCACTGGGAAGGGTGCCGGTTAGATCCACAAGTCGCTTGAAGAACGGTGCGCGCACCGCGTCACTTTCGTCGCGAAACTCTGGCGCGAGCCATGCGACAAGTAAGGGCGCAAAGAGAAGCACGAAAGCCCAGGGCAGTTCAAACTCGAGCATGGTGGCTCCGGACGAATGCGCGACTGGCTGCAATCAGGTGCTCGGCGGTGGCTTCGGGAAGCTCACTTGCAAGGCCCGGTCGATACGTGAGTTCGTCGATCCAGGCTCCGTCTTCGGGCGCAAACTCCGCACCGGCGTCGTTTAGCCATGCAATCCACTCGTCGCCCCGC
>JBLHOB010000232.1:0-5657 GCA_047619425.1 Myxococcota bacterium | reverse complement strand
GGTGCCGCAATTGCGTTCTCCACCATTTCGCGAATCGCGCGCGCAACGACTGCAACACCGAGGACGGGCATCAGCCAGAGCAGTGGAAAGACGAGCAACGTCAGGACCGGGTGAACCAGATTCGCCGTTGGAACGCCGAAGCGACGCAGCAACCAAGGCGTTACGACCGTGCCGGTGAAGATCTCAATGAGGTTGCTTATCGCGAGATAAACGCCCAGGAAAACGGCCAGTGCTTCGGCAGATTCGAAGGCCTCGCTGAAGATCCCCATGTAGAGGTACTGGATTAGGAACAGCGCCGAAATCATGCCGACGATCGAAACCACGAGCCAACCGGCCAGCGGAGAGCGGCTCAAAAAGCGAAGTGCTCCACGCATCCCTTCGGTCGAACTCTCGTCCTTCTCCTCGCTGCCAACGGTGCGCCAGCGTCGGAGGTCGCTGCGATTGCGTATGAGCAGCGCTGCCGCTGCAAACAAGAACAACGACCATCCGAAGACCACCGCTTCTGCCGAGAGCAGACTTCCGGCCGCCGCCGCTCCGCCACCACCTAGGACTCCACCCGCGCTCGCTCCCACGACCAGATAGGGATATAGGCGCTTGCTTTGCAGGGTGTCGAAAAAGTCTGCGGCAAAGGTCCAGTAGTGAAGGCTGATCAAGACCGCTTGGGTGAGGTAGGCCGCACAGAAAAGTGCGTGCAGGATCCCCGACACTTCAAAGCGCACCATAACCGCCGCAGCCGCCAAAGCACTCCCCGTTGCGAGGAGCAGCGACGAGAACAGCAAATCATTGCGGACATACCCAACGGTTGAGGCGTAGGCGAGGCAGCCGATGACGGTGGCCACGGGTGCGAGGACAAAGACAAAGGGCAGCTCGGAGGGCCCAACCCGCGCAAGAAAGAGGGCCTCACTTCCCGCTAGCCCGAGGGTCTGTGCCAGGGACAACAGTGCGGAGAGCTTAAAGAAGAATAGGAACCGCTCACGCTCATCCGGTCGCACCGCGGGAAATAAACGCCACAGCAATGGTGCAGGCGGGCGGGCGGCGAGTGGGGCGATCGTCAACGAAGAAGGACCCGCCGCCATCCAGAGCTCCATTGGAATGTTTAGGGGTTCTTCGCAAGCGTGTGAGAACGACTGCGCGGGGTTGGTGGCTGAAGACCGGAAGCTTCGTGCGGTGGCACCGCCGCGAGCAGTGCACGGGCCCTATCGATTGGATGCGGCCCGAAACTCAAATAACGAGTGTGCGGCTACTCAGTCAGACTAGCCCAAAAAAAACCGAGCTGGCCCACGCGAAATCGCTTCATCGAGGGAAGCAGGGAATTTTAAGAAGCAGAGTATTCAACTTGCGGGGCGGGGTGCGGCCCGATCGAGCGCCTTGAGCATGACGTCGACGGTGATGAGCTCGGGGAGAACGTGCGGTGCGTTGGGACGCTTGGGCGAGTAGACCAGGTAGACGGGAACTCCGGCTTTGCCGTGTCGTGCGAGTTCGAGGCGAATGGCTTCGTCGCGATGGGTCCAGTCGCCTTTGAAGGTGGCGACGTTGTGCCTTGCGAGGGCATCGATAACTTCGCCGTCTTCGAGCACTAGGCCTTCGTTGACTTTGCACGTAATGCACCAGTCGGCGGTGAAATAGACGAACACCGGACGGTTCGTGGCGAGCTCTGCTGCGATCGCTTCATTGGCAAAGGGTTGCCAGGCGATTAGCGCCCCCTCTTGGGAAGCCGCCTCGCGCTCGACCGGATCGAGGGGAACAACCGCTACTGCGACCGCGAGTGCAGCCGCGAACCCCGCGATGTAGAGGCGCAACGTCGTGCCGGGGTGATCGCGTTGGATACGCCCGAGTGCAAAGGCGCCGGCAGCGGTCGCAGCGAGCAACAAAGCCACCAAGGCTTGGGACTGGGCACCAGCTGTGCGTTCAAGAACCCACAAGAGCCAAAGGCCCGTGACCAGTAGCGCGACGCCGAGGCCGACGCGTAGCTGCATCATCCACTTGCCGGGTGCGGGGATGAGTCGTGCCATCCCGGGCACGAGGGAGGCCGCGACAAAGGGCAGGGCGAGTCCTGCGCCGATCATTGCGAAGACCGAGACGATGTCGAGGGCATCTCCTGCGAATGCAAAGCCGACGGCGGTACCGAGAAATGGGGCCGAGCACGGGGTGGCGAGAGCGACCGCGAGAAAACCGTCGAAGAAGCTCCGCCGCAACGCGCTGCCGTCGCGCCCCAGAGCGTCGAGCCCGGAGGTGTTGAGGTTGATTTCAAACCAACCAAAGAGATTGCACGCGAACAGGACCACCAAAATGGCGATCGCGACGAGGAACATGGGCTCTTGAAATTGGAAGCCCCAGCCGACTGCGACGCCAGCTTGGCGCAATGCCAAGACCACCGCGGTGAGAATTCCCATCGAAGCCTGAATTCCCGCACCGTAGGCGAGGCCATTTGCTGCGGCGACTCGACGCTCCTGGTGCACCAACTCACTGAGGGATACCAACTTGATCGCAAGTACCGGCAGCACGCAGGGCATCAAATTGAGGATCAATCCGCCGAGCAGTGCCAAGGCCAGCGCATAGCCGAGGCCGATCGAAACGCCTGTCGGGGCAGGCGGCGCTTCGGTGACACGCGGGTCGAGCCAGTCGGCTGGGATGAGTTCAATTTCGCTGCCTTTGTCGGCTGTCGGAAACGCGACCGCGACCTCGACGTAGCCGCCGTCGGCCAAGGCGAGAATGCCGCGCAGTGGATCTTCGGTACGAGGCTCAGCGTCGCTGCGCACATGGCCGCGCATGGCTACGAGGTAGCCGCCCTCGGTGTTGGGGAAGGCTTGGACGCCAAGCGGGATTAGGGTCGGGTTTGTCTCGATGTACGGAATAAAGACTTCGGAGGGATCTCGACTCCGGAAGGCCTCTTGTTCGCACTGCTCGCTCGGTATGCAGCTCGCCGCGCCGATGCCCAGCAAAAAACTATCGCCGGGACGCACGGCGTCTTGAGACAGTCGTGTCGCCACCTCGAGTCCGCCGCTGCCGAGGGGGTGCGGAAGGCGTGCCTCGAAGAAGTCAAATACCTCCTTGGCGTCGGAGTCCACTTCGATCGGAGCACCGAGCAAAAGGGTGCGCTCGAGGCCAATCGAACCGGGGATACAGATCTCCTTGCACGCCAAAAACTTGATCTGCGCGCCGAGTGTTACCGGGCCGTCCACCCGGCTGTGGATCGTCATCTCGTTGGCGAGGAGTGCAGCTCCCGAATAGCCGTACGTCGTGTAACCAGTTTCGGGCTCGTGAAAAACCTCGGGGATCGGCCACTGAAGCTCACCGACTGTCGCATCTTCAACAAGCCAGGTGATGCGCGTGGGCAAGGCCGAGTCGCCTGGGTTTCGCCAGTAGATGTGCCAGCCCGGCTCCATCGCAAACAGGATGCCTACGCGAAAAGATTTGCCGGCTGCGATTGATTCGGACTCGACAAGCAGGTGCGCTGAAACTTGGGGCCCCGCTTCGATGATTGCAGACTCGCCCATTGCCGACGATGGAACCGTAGGTTTGGGAAGATTGGCGAGTTCGGGAAGCGAGGCGTATGCGGGCGATGGCGCCAAAAAAGCCGCGGCAATCAGCAGGCTCGCTGCAACAAGTCGTCTGCTCGAGAACGTAAAGGCGCGTCGAGATTGAGGTCGCAGTTGATGTTGAAGTGGAGGTCGCACGTAGTCGCTTGTGTTCACAAGGTTTCCCAAAGCGTGATGGCTACGCCGGCGCGGTGGGCCGAGCCCAAGGCAACTCGGTTCGCACGAAGGGACACCGACCACGCGTGGCTAGTGCACAAGTCGTCCGTCGGGCTCGTCCTCATCATCGCTTGACTTACCCGGGCCCCGGGCTTCAAAGAGCTGACAGGGTTGTCCGCTCTCTCGCAGCACAACGTCCGACGGGAAATCGGCAGCGCGAAATCCATAGGCGCGGCATCCGCGTGGATATCCGCCGAGCCAGGCGACGAAAAAGTTGCGACAGCGCGTGCATGAAGGTTTTGACGAGGTCGACATGTCGCCTTTGCCTTCGGCTCAACGGGGCTAGTTTTCAAGTGGCTTGTCACCCGGATCGTGGGCAAAAGAGCACGATCGGAGATGAGAAGGTCAGCGGACATCAGGATCAATCGTTTGGTTGGGCAAGATTGACTTCAACCATCATGTCCTGGCCGATTTGCTCAAGCCCCTCGCGCAATTTCTCAATGCTCACGCCGTCCGGGCAAAGCAAATCCGCCTGGGCGTGAAAGAGCATCTCGCCCGACATCGGGGCACTTTCGCAGTGGGTGTGGAGTCGACCGACATTGACTCCCTCGGCCGCAAGCGCTGCCGTGATCTCTCGCAGGATGCCGGGTCGGTCCTGGCCGACTAGATCAAGGCTTGCTCGGGCAAAGCCGGCGTCGGGTTCGTCCTGCTCGACGCGATCGACACTCAGTGCGAGTGCCGGGGTCGCGAGTTTGAGCAGGCCGGCCTCGAGGGCCGCCGCACTCGCGCTGGGAGCGCTGATGCGAATAAAGCCCGCAAAGCGTCCAGAAAGACGCGCGAGTTGGCTCTCCTGCCAGTTGCCACCGTGGGTCGCGACGACGCTCGAGATCGCCTCGACGATCCCCGGTTGATCTTTGCCGAGCAGCGTCATGACCAGGGAAATATCCAACGGGCCTTCCTCCAAGTTCGATTGTCCAAGTCCGCGTTCCCACACACTTCCCAGCCACGCGGCTCCGCAACACTACCCCAATGCGATCGGCGAGTTGCATTGGTTTCTGTGGGCCAAAAAAGTTCGACAGATTGCGAATTTGCGACCGAAAACGATCTACAGGAACCAGTGGGTGGACGCGTCGCCCGGTTCGCGCAAAACTGGTCTCGTAATAGAACGCATTTTGGGGAGCGATTGATGGGTTGGAAAAATGGTGAGCGGGTTCGAGTGATTCAGGTCGACAGTCAATACACCGGCTGTCGAGGGACGATCGTCGAGGCTTCGGGCCCCGAGGCAGGGGACCAATTACCACTGGGTTATATGGTTGCAATGGACGGAGAAAACGGCGTCGCACGTGCGTTTTTGACCGATGCACTCGAGCACGTCGCCGCAATTTCGGCCCGCGGCCAGGCCGCCGCCAGCGAGCGGGTTACGAGCTAGCCGACCCGCGGTGCGCGTGAGTCGAGTGGCCTCGTCTGCCGCGCAACGCCCGAAACAGGTCCAGGCTCTGAACCGCCGCCACGACGAGCAGCGCGACTCCTGTTGCCCGGGCTAGGTTGTCGGTTCCGGCTGCGATTGCAGCAAGGCCCATGGCGAGGGACACGACGTGAATCGCGAACGCGGTCTTGCTGTGTGCGGCGCGGGTCGTGCCGAATTGCGGTCCACTGCCTTGCGTGAATCTTCGCGAAAAGGCCCGGAGCATTGCGTGGGCGGGCAGTCCGGCCCAGCCCCAAAGCGCGAGCCAGCCGAATGCAAAGCGCCAGGGTTGTGCGGGGCTCGCTAGGGCAATCACGCCGAGGATGAAAATCAGCGGGCCCAGGGCAAAGGACGTTCGCCAGAAGATCTCATCGTCGTCGTCGTGCTGGCGATTTTTCAATAGCCGCAGTCCGTGGAAGGGTTGCAGCCAACAGTTGGCCAGCGCGACTGGGAACACGCACACAGCACCGATCCAGGTGAAGCGTTCGTGGGTGGTC
>JBLHOB010000231.1:0-5667 GCA_047619425.1 Myxococcota bacterium | reverse complement strand
CCCCAGAGTCTGCCGCCAATCGCTCGCAGCAGCTTCGACCTGATTTGCGTATTTGGCGTATTACACCACGTACCCGGCTTTGCGACGCGCCGCGAGTTTCTGGGCCGCCTCAGCGCGCAACTCAAACCGGGTGGCCTCCTTGCCGTAACCGCGTGGCAATTCGGTGCTTCGGAGCGCTTCCGCACCAAGACCCTGTCTTGGGATCACTACAACGCAGGCGCATCGCAGCCCATTGAAAAGAGCGAACTCGACCCCGGAGACCACCTGCTCGGCTTCGCGGACAAGGGCCTACCTCGCTACTGCCACTTCGCCCCCGCCGAGGAACTGCGAGAATTGCTCACCTTTCACGATCAAGAAGAACGCCTCGAAATCGTCGACGAGTACTTCGCCGACGGAAAGTCCGGCGACCTAAATCGGTACGCATTGGTGCGCCGCAAGGCTGCAAGCGAGTAGGCGGGGCGAAGACGGCGACAATCAGAGTCGCGTGTTGATTCCGCCCGACCTCGAAATCACGCAACGAGACTGCAACTCCGGACTGAAAAACGCCCATTCGGCGATGTTCCCCGCGCACTCCGGCACACAAATGCACAGAATTCGTGCACGCTGCCGGCTTTGTATCGCGACCGAAATTCATAAGCAAATGAGAATTTTGTGCCCTCAATCACACCCGGCAACTAGCCGATGTACCGATGGCATCCATGCTGTACTTCACCCTGCCTCCTATCCGTGCTTTGCTGATCGCAATCGCGATAACCGCACTCGTAACGAGCGCGCACGCGGACCTGTCGACGCAGAACGAAACACCGTCCAAAACGACCCTGACCGACAGTGGCGGCGAACCACCCAGCACGCCTGCACTCGACACACCGAATGGCGATAGCAACGAAGCCAGTCCACCACTCGATGGCTCGCTTACACCGCCCAACAAACAGGCTCTGCCCACACCGGCTACGAACGATCTTGCCCGAGAAATGTTCGGGCCTGAAACACCGGGCCTACTGACCGAGCCAACACTTCGTCAAGAACGTGTCGCCCGGCACCACCCTGCCCCGGTTGCGACTTCCCACCAATCCTTTGTGCCACCAATCTTTCGCGTCAAGGCGCAACGCGTGCGCGGTATTTTCCTTGAGGCCATCGGCGACGACGAAGGTGCCCGGCTGGCCTTTGAAACGTGCATTGGTCTCGGAGATTCGTCGATCGACAATTGGCAGCGCCTTGGTCGTGCGCGATTGCACTCGGGCTTGTTCGACGCCGCGGAGGGAGCTTTTCTCGCTGCGTTTCAACTCAGCTCGGCACACCGCAGCGAAGACATTGAAGGGCGTTCGCAGATCCTCGAGCACATCGGCGAGCTCTACATCCTGACGCGGCACTTCGGCAACGCGCGCATGGTTCTCGACGAAGCCCTGGCCCTGACTCCCAACCGAAGCCGGATCAATCACCTGATCGCTAGAGTCGAGTCCAAAGTCGACACTAACTTTGACACGCGAAAGCAAATGATCGAACCGCTTTGGCCCGTGACGCGAGCGCAGGCTGCACGCGCGTACATCGAAGACGGCCTGCACTATGGCTTCGACGCGCTCCCGGCCCCGCTCCAACTGCCGTTGGCCCAAATGGGAACGTTTGCCGCGTCGCCGCGCGGTAGAGAGCTGGGCCTCGCCTTAGTATGCGGGTTGACTGTTGTCTTTGCCTTACTTCGCCGACTCCGCGGACACGGCGGCGTCGTCATCGCCATTGAGTATCCGCGCGAGCTTCGCGGCTCCTTCACGGTCCATATCGCCGATCAAGCCGGACAGTTCAAGCGGGCCAAGTCCGGGGACACCGCTACGGTACGGGGACGCGAAAGCCGTTCGAGCACAACATTGCATCTCAACGTTGGACGCGAGACCCAGTTTCAACGGCTCTTGCCGAAGGTCTACTACGTTGCGGTGGATGGCGTCCTGATGGATCCCGACACCGGCGAAGTGCTGCTGCGCCCGTTTGACGAATACTCCATCGAAGTCCGCAAAGGCGAGACCATGCGGCTCGAGTTCGACATGCAGCCGCGCGAGTGCCCGGTCGACGTGCAAGTGTTGTGGGACAAGCAGCCGACAGAAGACGCCGGAGTCGCTGCCCGCGGTCTGCCTAGCTCGCTTCGCTACACCAAAGACGGCTCGGCACGCCTACGCCTTTGCATGGGCAACCACACGATCGTAGTCGGCAGTGGCGATCGAGTTGCAGAGCGCGAGATCGACGTGCAATCGTTCTCCCCTACAACCGTTGCCATCGATCTCGCAGGTTCAGAAGGCGTCGTGTTCAAGGGCTGCCCTCCCGCGGTCAAACCCTATCTCCACGGCGATCACAATGCCGCAGCACGGGCGCTGTCGCGAGATGGGCACACCCGCATCGCAAACGTCTTGCTCGCTCGACTCCATCGCGACTTGGGCCAAAGCGCCCGAGCCGCCGACTACTTCAAGGCAGCCGGCCAGCACCTTGAAGCGGCCGAGCTCAAAGCGACCCTCGAAGACTACGCCGGTGCGGCCCTACTGTTCGAGGATGCCGGACAGCTCGATCGCGCCGCCGAAATGTATCGCTCCGCAAACGACTGGCAGAAGGCCGGAGACGCCTTCGAGTCCCTCAACAACTTCCGAGCGGCAGCCGACTGCTTCCGCCAGGCCGAAGAATTGGGGCGCTGGCTAGGTGCCCTCGAAAGCAATGGCGACTACTTCGAAGCTGCGCAACTGGCACTCGAACACTCGGATCGCGCCCGAGCGATTCGCCTATTTCAGCTCGTGCCCCTCGACTCACCACACTACTCGAACGCGTGCGAGTTGCTCGCCGACGCATTCGAACACGAAGGCCACGCAGACCTCGCGGTGCAGAAGATTGAGCAACGCATCGCAGCCGGCGACGGCTCACCGGATCTCTACTCCCGCCTTGCCACCTTGCTCGAAGCATCCTCGGAATGGCAGCGAGCACTCGACGTCCTTGAGTCCCTACGCGACGACGAACCGACGTATCCCAACATCGCAGCGCGAATCGAATCACTGCGAAAGCGTGTCACCGCCCAGTCGCTCTCCCAGTCTGCAGGGAGTCGCAGCAACCCCAATACCGCTGCCCCGACCGCCTTCCTTGCCGAGAAGCGTTACGAAGTTCTCGAAGAGCTAGGCCGCGGTGGAATGGGAGTTGTCTACAAAGCGAAGGATCTGAGACTCAATCGAGAAGTCGCCCTCAAGCGCCTGCCCGAGAACCTGCGCGATCACCCCAAAGCCATTCAATTGTTCATGCGAGAAGCGCAAGCGTGCGCGCGCTTGAACCACCGCAACATTGTCACCATCTTCGACACCGACCAGGACGATACGAACTTCTTCATTACGATGGAGCTGCTGCAAGGCTATCCGCTCAACGTCATCCGCAAGAAGCGCGGCCGCCTCGCGGTTCGCGATGCTGCGCGCCTGGGCGTGCAGGTCTCCGAAGGTCTCCACTACGCGCACAGCCAGGGCATCGTCCATCGCGACATCAAGACCGCGAACCTTTTCTTCACGACTGACAAGGTCGTAAAGATCATGGACTTCGGCCTGGCGAAGATGATGGAAGAAGTGCGACGAGGCACCACGGTGCTCGGCGGCACGCCTTACTACATGTCCCCGGAGCAGGCTCAGGGCGGAGCCGTCGACCAACGCGCCGACATCTACTCCTTTGGCGTGACGCTGTACGAACTCGTCACCGGCGGCGTGCCCTTTGCCGACGGCGATGTCGCTTATCACCATCGTCACACGCCACTCACCGACCCCCGCGAGCGAGCACCGGACATCGGCGATGACATTGCCGAATTGATCCTCCACATGATGGAGAAGAACCCACAGCAGCGATGTGCGAGTGCCGAGGAAGTGCGGCATCGACTTGAAGCGATCGCAAACGCGCCGGGCTGATCCCGCGATCGTCCCCGATGCCAAACCCTCAGCGTCTCAGCGAGTCGTGCCCAACCCCGCTGCACGACGACATGCCTCAAGCACCGGTGCTGCCATGCTTCGCGCCTTGGCTGCACCTTCGGCCAAGATGTCGGCGACGTCATCGGGGCGCTTTTCGAAGTCGGCCCGGCGCTCTCGCATCGGTTCGAAGTAGCGGTTTACGTGTTCGAGCAGCTCTTGCTTCATGTGGCCGTAGCCGAGCCCGCCTGCGCGCGCGCGTGCCGCGAGATCCTCGCATTCGGCTTCGGTCGCAAAGAGCGCGAACAGGTCGAAGAGCGCTCCCTTGGGCTCTTTCGGGTCTTCCATCGGGGTTGAATCCGTCACGATGCCCATCACGGCCTTCTTCGTCTTCTTTGGCGTAGCGAGCATCGGGATCGTATTGCCGTACGACTTGCTCATCTTGCGCCCGTCCGTGCCGGGAACCAAGGCGGAGCCTTTGATGATGTAGGGCTCGGGGAGCTTGAAGACCTCTTCGCCGTAACTGTGATTGAAGCTCAACGCCATGTCGCGGGTCATTTCGATGTGTTGCTTCTGGTCTTGACCGACGGGGACGAGGTCTGAGTGGTAAAGCAAAATGTCCGCAGCCATCAACACTGGATAGGTAAACAGACCGTGGTTCGGCACATCGCCTTTCGAGATCGCGTCTTTGTAGGCGTGGGCGCGTTCGAGCAGGCCCATCGACGTCACGGTTGAAAGGATCCAAGTGAGTTCGGTGACTTCGGGGATGTCACTTTGAACGAAGAACGCGGCGCGCTCGGGGTCGACACCGGCACCGAGATAATCGAGAGCCACGTCGTAGGTGTTTTGTTTGCGCACGGCGCCGTCGCGCACCGTCGTCATCGAATGGTAGTCGGCGATAAAATAGAGCGTTTCGCTGTACTCGTCCTGTAGTGCAACGAACTGCCGTAGGGCACCAAAATAGTTGCCAAGATGCAGAGCATCGTTGGTGGGTTTGATTCCGGCCAGAACACGCATCGAAACGAACCTTTCACGCGCCCGAAGTCGGGCGCAATCACTCGAGTTAGACGGTCACTAGCCAGTGGGCGAATTCGTCGTCGCCGCCACTGACGACACTTTCGAAGCGCTCCTGAAGCGCTTTTGCCACCGGTCCGATTTCGCCGCTACCGATCGCCTCACCATCGACGACAACAACAGGCCAGACTCCCGCCGTTGTTCCGGTCAGGAAAACTTCGCTGGCGGCCTGCAATTCGTCCGGGGTGATGGCCGCCTCGCGGGTTTCGAATCCGCTGGCTCGCGCCAGTTCGAGCACGGTTGCCCGCGTCACACCCAAAAGCACTCGATTAACCGGAGGCGTAAGCACCGCCCCACTTTGATCGACAATAAAGACGTTGGCAGTCGGAGTCTCTGCGACCTGCCCAAACTCGTCGACTAGAAGAATTTCGTCGTAGCCGGCTGCCCGGGCCCTCGCCTTGGCACCCATCGTCGAGACATAGTTCGCCGCGACCTTGGCCTGGGGCGAGACGATGTCTTCGCGTCGGTTGTGGATCTGTTTTTCGATCCACAACCGGCATGTCGGGCCGCGTCGAGTTGCGGGCTTCGACTTGTGGGCGAGCACGTCTGCCACAGGGTCATACGCGGCGATGTCGACGTGGACTTCGTCGTCGACGGGCACCACGTCAATTTCGACCGAAGCGATGTAGGCGCACAGCTTCACGGCCTTCGCGCCCGGATTGGCCCGAACCGTCTCGAGCACGGCTTG
>JBLHOB010000230.1:0-5670 GCA_047619425.1 Myxococcota bacterium | reverse complement strand
TCGTCGCCACTCAACCAAAGGGGCCCGCCCGCAGCGAGTACGGTCAAATCGCTCGCCGCCCAATTGGCCTTCGGCCCATCTTGTCCGAAAGGCGTGATGGACACGTAGATCAAAGCCGGGTTCAGGGTGGCCAAGTCTTCGTAGCCCAGCCCCATGGCGGCCATCGCGCCGGGTGCCTGAGATTCGATCAGGATGTCCGCCTGAGCGACCAGCCCTCGAAGGGTTTCGCGCCCTGCCTGCGTAGTGAGATCAACGACAATGCTTCGCTTGTTGCGCGCATAGGCCCACCACGGCAAGCCGTGTTCACCGTCGTCGATGTCGTCCGCGAACGGCCCGAGGCGACGCGCAGCCGAGCCCCCCCTCGGTTCGACCGCGACGACATCGGCGCCCAACTCCGCAAGCATCCATCCGCCGACAAAACCCCGCTCGTCAGATAGGTCCAAAACGCGAAGTTCGTTCAGCATTGCTTGCCTCGATTGGGTTACAGAGTGAGGGGCAGCTCGAGGTACTTGTTGTAAATGGCGTCGCGATGTTCAACCAAAATTGGATCAAAGGCTGCGGCAGTCGCCTCGTTCATCGCCTCAAAACCGGGGCGTATGGCGTCGGGCATCGGGCACTGCTCGGCGGGAAGAGGCTTCAACAACGCCACACACGTTGCGCTGTAAACATCGACTGCCGTGAGCGAATCGCCAACGTAGAACTCACTGCCAGCCTCTCGCTGTGTGTGCAGGCGCTGAGACAACAAGTTCAATAGCGCGACAATGCGATCGGTATAACCTGCCCCCTCTTCTTCGCGATAGCCGTATTTGGAACCTAGGTACTGCGCAACACCGGCGGGAAAGCCCGGCTCGCCGTTTAGGCCCGAATGAACGCCTTGAAGTCGACGCACCCAACCAAGCCCGCCTTCGCCACAAATCTCGTGCGCGAGCCCGAACACCAAAGCGCGCTCGGCCGCATCGGCACCCAAGAGCGACGGCGTCGGAGCGAGCCGCTCGGCGAGCAACAAGATCGCGGCCCAGCCAGAACGCGGCGCTTCATCGTTGTAGACAGCGACCGGCCCCGTTCGCTCACCCGACCACTCGGCGAGTTCGTTGTTGCTCTGATCGAGCTTGATTGCCTGCCAGGGAATTTGCTTGATATGCAAGATGCCTTTGGCGGCTTCACCCCAAGGACTCGGCACACCGGTAACAACCACCATGCGCAAGCCAGAGGCCTCGCGCGCTTGTTCAAAGTCGACGTAGTTCACGGGCAAAGTCTTCTCTCCTACTTACTTTTTGATGCGCGATCTCTTGGCCGTTGAGCCCGTTGCAGCCTCACTCTTGTTCGGTTGCTTGGGTAACGAAGATCGGCGATGACCAGGCGCGTTCTTCAATACTAGCAAGACAGTCGTCGGTGTCGGGGGCCCAGGGATCACATGGGTTAATGGTCTCGCACTCGCCTTGCTCGTTGCGATCGCAGCGAAGTTGATCGCCATTGACCGCAAGACTCGGCTCCTCGATTGCCCGGGCGTAGTAGGTGACGTCGCGTTGCCCAACCACGAAGTCCGGATCGGTAAACGTCACGACACAGCCGTCCGGGTTTGGCTCGCACTCGATGACCCGCCATGGATCTTCGATCAGCGGCTCCAGCACTTCAGCCGCATGTAGCTGCGGGCGAATGCGAACAATCTCTACCCGTGTGATCAGACGCCGCGTATCGGAGGGAAAGTAACACTCGCCGCCGCACAACCGCTCGAGCCGTTCTTCGGACAAAGCTGCTTTGCTCTCTTCCGGGCAGCCGGGCATTTGCTCCCGGGAGCCCGCGGCGCGCACCTGAAAAATCGGCGCTTCATCCATCGCTACCTCACTGCCCATCGGCAGCGCCTCCCCGACGCGGCGGCCTCCGGCTGCGGGCGGGTTCAACAGGTCGAACCACAGCAATATTCGCGGACCGCTCGTTGCATAGGTCTCACGCTTTTGCAGCCCGTCCCAAATCGCATTCCGATCGCGCTTCGCGGCGTGGACAGCGACGAGCCCGCCTGTGTAAAAGAAAGAGCCCGCACGCTCGCGCTCAAGCCAGCCACTCGGCGCCAGGCCCGTCGGGTCAGCGACGCGAGAAACCGGCGCGGCATCTT
The DNA here is from genome assembly GCA_047619425.1 of Myxococcota bacterium. Lineage (GTDB taxonomy): Bacteria > Myxococcota_A > UBA9160 > UBA9160 > UBA4427 > DUBZ01. Next base: position 3,557 of record JBLHOB010000230.1, on the reverse strand, counting down.
CGGTCGGTGTCCCTCCCGGAATGCTGACACGGGTCGTTCGAACGTCGGCCATCTTGGTGCGCAGGATGTCCTTGTACCCGGTACCCGGTCGAGCGGTATGGATGTCGCTCGAGCCGATGATCCCGAAGCGAAAGCGTTGGGGAACGCCATCCTCCCCGGGACGCGACAATGCCAACATCTCTTGCACCGTCGAACCCGATCGATAGCTGAAGGCAGGCAAGAAACAATCTTGACACTGCGCGGAGTCGAGCCATTCATCCGCTCTAAAGGCAGGAACACTGAGGTGCCCCATTCCCGAAGGCGCATCCGCGTAATGCTGACGCGCAGCGACGGCGCGCTCCTCGCAGATCTCATCCGATTCGTCTGCGGCTAGACAACGCGTGCGAATGATCTCTCCAGCCTGCCAGCAGCCGGGAATGAAGTTCTCGGACGGCGAAGGGCAATGCCTTGCGCCGTCTTCGTCGATCACGACTTCTTTCCAACCTCGATACTCTTCGATGTTTCCGTGTCCGGAATAGACTTCGACCAGCCGCTGCCGCACAGGGTCATGGTCTTCAGGATTCAGCTGCTTGGCGACCCCCGAACCCTGGGGCGTGTAGATGCCCCAAGCCGAGCCGTGGGGAATCGATAGAGATTCGAAGCCCCAATCGTCGAGCTTGCGATAGAGCTCGCCAGGGGTTGCCGCTAGCTCGCGGCAATCGGCCGGCAGGTCTCGTACCGGCACGTCATCGGCGCAGCGCTCGGTCGCGCTCGTCTCTTGCTGGTAGTTGGCGTAGCGGAAGTATTCCGGGTCTCCCGACACGGCAATAAGGGTCGCAAGCAATGCAGTCGAAGGTGGTGTCATGTACTGCGCCGGCGAATCCGACGCGATGGGTCGGGTTGGGATGTGCTCGTCGTCGAGATCGCGCAACACGATATTGCGATGGCCGTAGTGATTTTCGGCAGTGGTCCCCATGTGCGACCACTCCCAGCCGAGAAACGAAATCAGATCGGGGCTCGCCTCAACGCCTTCGCCACCGGACCCGACGGCGTCACACTGCCGCACGGCATCGATCGTCTCTTGCCAGCGGCGCTGGGTCGACGCCTCCGCATGATCGTTGACGGACCAGAAGTCGAGACTCGAGCAGTAGCGCGCGAAGTCGCATGCGTCCGAAACCGTGTGCGAACCCGTCCCGCCGCTAAGCGGAAGCCCCATCGTAAAGGCATCGGGAGAGAAGCTTGTGTGCACATGGAAATCGCCGAACAAGATTTCCTTTGCCCGGAAAGATCCGACCTCCTCTGCGGCACTCGCCTGTAGGGCCTCTTCTCGCTCAAGAGTTTCAGCCGAACGCGCAACCTCAAGAGGTTCCCCTGCGGACACCTGAGCCCCCAGCCATCCGCGACCCGCTGCATAAAGAAACAGCAGGGCGGCCGCGATAATGCACGCAATCACGAGCCCGATTCGTCTAGCCATCCAGAGACGTTAGTGCATGCACAGGCGCACTTCCGTTGACTTTTGCATGTCGCGCATTCGGGTATTTGCGCAAAACCATGAGCGGGGCACACTATTCGCTCACCGAGTTGCAAGGAGTACGACATGGAAGTTGTTCGTCTATCGGGATCACTGGGCGCCGAAGTCCGCGACATCAAGCTCACGACATTCAACGCCGAGGCAGCAGCCGAAGTGACGGACTTGCTCACCGAGCACCTAGTCCTCTTCTTCCCCGAGCAACACCTCTCCCCCGAAGAACATGTCGCCTTCGGGCGCTACTTCGGCGAGCTCGAGGGACACCCGAATCTTGCGAACCCGTTTACGAACGCCCCCGAGATTTTCGAGCTCGCGGCCACCCGGGGCGGGATCGCCGATGAGTGGCACAGCGACATCACCTTTGCGGAGCAACCCTCAGTGCTGTCGATCCTCAACATGGTGCGCTGCCCCGAAGTCGGCGGCGACACCATGTGGTCAAACATGTACAAAGCCTACGACGAACTTTCGGCGCCGCTGCGCGATTTGTGCGAAGGCCTGACTGCGCTGCACGACGCGGCCCCGCACGGTAAACCCGAACTCACTCATGTACACCCGATGGTTCGCGTGCACCCGGTAACGGGGAAGAAGTCACTGTTCGTAAACGAGCACTTCACCCGACGCATTGTCGAGATGAGCCACGCCGAGAGCGAAGTCTTGCTCGGCTACCTTACCAAGTGGGCATCGAACCCGCGCTTCACAATGCGCTACCACTGGACCAAGGGCACGATCGCCATGTGGGACAACCGTTGCACGCAACACTTTGTCATCAACGACTTTGACGAAGAGCGCATCATTCAGCGCGCCACCGTGATGGGCGACGAACCGAAGGCCGCCCAACCTCCGCGCTGGAAGCCCTTCTTGCGCCCCATGCAACCGGGTGCCACCAGTCGCTACGACCGACAGCTGAACACCTACATCGGACACCACGCCGAGATGCTCGAATCCAACCGAAAGACCTGATTCGAGCACCCCCCTATGTGATCTCGCGCGGGTCGATGTGCACCCCCACCGCAGTCGGGATGCAGTCATCCACCAATTCATGATTCGAAGCTGCACCCCGGGTATACCTTCGGCCTACAAACGCGAGTTTGCGAAGCCGCGTCTTCGGTACAATCCAACCCACCAATTCAATCGATCGCAGGAGAGAGCGGGATGAGCGACATACTCAACGACATGGACCGGTACTTAATCATTACGGCCGACAGCCATGCCGGACCGGACCACCGTATGTACGGGCCCTATCTCGAGCAGAAGTTTCAAGGCGACTTTGACACGTGGGTGCTTCAAGTCGACCAATGGCTTCAGGACATCAAGAGCGTGATGGGCACACAGAGCATCGCCGTAGGTGGCGACCCCGACCTTGATGCCAGCCGCAATTGGGACACGGCGCGACGCCTCAAAGAAACTGAAGCGGATGGTGTTGTCGCCGAAGTCATCTTCTCCAACACATCGCCGCCGTTTGCGCCTCGCCTCTTCACTGAGTTCGGCGAACCCGACATCGGCACCGACTTTGTGCGCCGATGGGCGGGCATTCGCGCCCACAACCGCTGGTTGGCAGACTTCTGCAAAGAAGCACCCGGCCGTCGCGCGGGCATCGTGCAGATTTTCCTGCCGAACATCGAAGAGTCGGTGAAAGAAATTCGCTGGGCCAAGGAGAACGGCTTGACCGGTGGCGTGCTGCTACCCGGTGCGCCTCCCGGCTCAGGCATGGCGCCTCTCTATGCACCCGAGTACGAACCAATTTGGGCCGTATGCGAAGAACTTGGTATGCCGCTCAATCATCACGCCGGCGCCGCGACTCCCGACTTCGGCAACCACATGCCTCAGTCGCTCACGATGTACATGCTCGAGGTGAAATGGTGGGCGCACCGCGCACTCTGGCATCTGATGTTTAGCGGCGTCTTTGATCGCCACCCCAACCTTCAGTTTGTCTTGACCGAAGTCGGTGTCGGCTGGGTGCCGGATGTCTTGCGCGAGCTCGATCACTTCTACAATCAGATGAAGAATGAAAAAGAGACCTCTGAACACATTTTCGGCGGCCCGGCCACCG
>JBLHOB010000229.1:0-5679 GCA_047619425.1 Myxococcota bacterium | reverse complement strand
CGTAAAAGCAACAAACTTGCCGTCTGCGGTGCCCTGAAAGACCAGGTTACCCGCAGTAGAAAGGGTGCCACCGTTCCATGCCCCTTTGTGTTCTACGCGCCAGACTTCTTTCTGTGTCTTTGGATCCCATGCGACTAGGCGTCCGGCCACCAGGGGACGCATTGCATCGCGCTCCGCCTGCGCGTCGGGCAGCCCCCCGATGACACCATCGGTGCCAAGGTTTACGTAGTCGGGTCGATACTCAAAACTCTCGGGTTGGGCGTATGCAGCTGGGATATCCAGAACGGGAATATAAACCAGTCCCGTCTCGGGGTTGTAGGACATCGGATGCCAGTTGTGGCCACCGAGGTAGGACGGGTAAGCCAAGAATGTCCCGTCGGTATATCGCGCGCCCGGGGTTTCGACAGGCCGCCCCGTTTCCATGTCGACGTGGGTAGCCCATGTCACCTGTATATAGTTCTCCGCCGAGAGCAAGGTGCCGTCGGTTCGATCGATCACGTAGAAGAACCCATTCTTTGGGGCCTGCATCAAGACCTTGCGCTCGACACCATCGAGTTCCATGTCCGCAAGAATGATGTGCTGGGTGGCCGTGTAGTCCCAGCTCTCGCCGGGTGTCGTCTGGTAGTGCCAAACGTATTCACCCGTGTCCGGGCGCAGCGCAACAATCGAGGACAGGAAAAGATTGTCGCCACCACCAGGCGAACGAATCTCCCGGTTCCAAGGCGTGCCGTTGCCGACACCGATGTAGAGCAAGTCGAGTTCTGGGTCGTACGCCATCGCGTCCCAAACCGTGCCGCCACCGCCACCGAGCTTCCACCATTCGCCGTTCCAAGTTTCAGCGGCCAGCTTCATCGCATCGTTTTCGAATCCGAGGGACGGATCCCCAGGCACCGTGTAGAAGCGCCATGCGAGTTCACCCGTATCTACTTCATACGCCCCGATGAAGCCCCGCACACCAAACTCCGCACCGCCGGAGCCGATCAATACCTTGCCCTTGATAACGCGTGGCGCGCCAGTGATGGTGTAGGGAAGCTTGGGGTCGAACGTCGCAACTTCCCAGTTGACTGTGCCTGTAGCAGCATCAAGAGCAATCAGCCGACCGTCGAGGGCACCAACAAATACCTGTCCCTGCCAGGCGGCAACGCCGCGGTTCACAACATCGCAGCAAGTGTGCTTCGCTTTCTCTTTTTTCACGGCCGGGTCAAAGGTCCACAGTTCCTTGCCCGTGCGTGCGTCGAGCGCGGTCACGATGCTCCATGACGAGGTGAGATACATGACGCCGTCGACCACAATCGATGTAGCTTCGATGCCGCGGCGCGTGTCTAGATTGTGAGACCACGCTAGGCCGAGGTCTTTGGCGTTGGCGTCTGTGACCTTTTCGAGCGGGCTGAAGCGTTGCTCGCTGTATGTACGTCCGTAGGACATCCAGCTACCGGGCTCCGAGTCGGCGTCAGTCAACCGTGCTGAGTCAACCGCAGCGATGGGCTTGTTCGCAATCTGCGGAGCCGGCTTCTGTGTGGGCTCATTCTGCGGTGCGTTCGCGCAACTCCACAAACCCAGCACTGCAAAGCCGATAAGAACCGTCGTCCAATCAAGTCGCTTCATGAAATCCCTTCTCCTAGATTCGTTGACTCGCCCACCGCAGGATAGACCGTTTTCCGGGTGGTCGTCAGGAGGGAGAGTCTGCGTTTAACGCTGCCTACCGGAGTGGCCTCAACCCACGTTGTTGCATTCGCCAAAACGCGATCTCGATGCGGCCATATCCATCAAAGGGTTCGCCTGCGACACCCAGACACAGCCCCCCGACGTCCCACGGATTCAAGATTGTCTTATTTCGCGAAGATCTCCTTGTTGAACACATCCGACTGGCAGGCGGATGTTTCACGATGCCCCGCTGCGATGCGTGGTGGACGAGTAGGCGAGGGCGACCACAGATTCGCTCGACAATCACCCTTGACTTGTCCTCCAGGCCACGCCGAATTACACCACGCCGAGCACAGGTGTATTTGTAAACGTCTCGTCTATGCTTCTCGGAATTTCGGAGAGCTTTTCGCAGGTTCGTGCACGCCCGACATGCGACGCTGGGTGCGGGCCACTACTTCAGATGAAAGTTTGACCCAATACACTCATGTCTATGATGCTGCTCTTCGGTAATCGAGCTTGCCAATCGCAACTCTTCGCTTTAATTGCGATGGCTGCGGTTATCGGGGGCGCGTTGCCGAGCGACGCAAGCGCTGCTTCCCCTGAAGCCACCACTCGGCCAATGGTGACGGCAGTCCAAACAGAGCGACCGCCAACAATCGACGGGAGGCTCGACGAAGCCGCCTGGCAAACTGCGGGTGTGATCGAAAACTTGCAGCAGAAGGTGCCCGTCGCTTATGGCGCAGCGTCTCAACAGACGAAGGTCCGCATCTTATTCGACGCCGACTTTATCTATATCGGGATCGAAGCCAATGAGAGCGATGCCAATAAAATCTTCGCGAGTACCATGGTGCGTGACGCCAGCCTATCCAGTGATGACCGAGTCACCATCAGCCTCGATACCTACGCAGACCAACGCAATGGTTTTCACTTTGAGGTGAACCCACTTGGAAGTAAGCGCGACGGGTTAATTGAGAACGGATCCGAGTCCTATGAGTGGGACGGAATCTGGTATGCCGACGCTCGTATCAATGCCAACGGATACGTGGTCGAAATTGCGATTCCATTTCAGACGTTGTCGATCGCTCGGGATGCCATCAGCTGGGGGCTGGAAATTGCGCGATACACCAAGCGCAACGGCGAAGAGGATCGTTGGGCCAGCCCGACGCCGGAGATTGGTGCGTTCAACATGAAGGGAGCGGGCCGACTCAACGGACTCGTCGGAGTCCAACAGGGGATCGGCCTGGACGTCGTCCCGAAGTTGGCATTTCGACACCGCAACGATGGGCAGTCGGGCAAGCAGGGTAAGAACGACAAGGAGGACAAGAAGGACACCGACATTGAGCCGGGCGTAGACGCCTTCTACCGCATCACGCCTTCGTTGACGGGCGCCCTGACGGTGAATACCGATTTTGGCGAGGCCGAGGTTGATACACGCCAAATCAACCTCACTCGCTTCAATCTATTTTTCCCCGAAAAGAGACAGTTCTTTTTGCAGGACGGAGGGATCTTCGATTTCGGCGGCTTGCAACGAAATCCACTTCCCTTCTTCTCGAGGCGCATCGGGTTGAGCGACACCGGGGACGAGGTTCCGATTATCGCTGGTACCAAAGTGACGGGCAGAATCGGCCCAATCAACGTGGGTCTGATCGACGTCGTTACGGACAAATACAACCGCACCCCCACGGAGAGCAATCCAACCACCAGGGTTGGTGTTCGCAATTTGGCTGTTGCGAGGCTGTCGGCCAACATCCTCGACGAATCGACAGCAGGGGTGATCGTCACGAGTGGCGACCCCAATTCGAAGGATGACAACCTTCTGCTCGGTGCCGACGTCAATTATCGGAATAGCCAGTTCATGAATACCGGTCGCACCCTGATCGCAAGAGGCTGGGTGCAGCACAGCGAAAGTGAAGGCGTCAGCTCCGAGCAACTGGCATGGGGAGTGCGTCTGGCTTACCCCAACGACCGGGTAAATTGGTATCTGATCGCCGAAGAGGTGCAGCGCAACTTTCGTCCGGCTCTCGGTTTTACGAGTCGCCGGGGTATTCGAAACTACTACGCCGGCTACCGATTCCGACAGCGCCCCGAAGGCGTTCTGCGCACGATTGACCATGGCCTGTTCGGGTCGCTCGTGACGACCACTGAGGACGCCTTCCAGTCCGCCGAGGTCGCCCTCGAACCCTTCACAATGACAAACGGAGCAGGCGACAGTCTTGTCCTGACATACGCCCGAGTCTTTGAAGATCTGAGCAACGACTTTCCGATTCGAGCAGACGTCGTGATCCCGCGCGGGAGTTACAGCTGGAATCGGTACACGATCGATCTCTCGTCAAATAGTGGGCGGCCGGTCAGTGCCGGCATCATCGTGCGCGCGGGAGGGTTTTGGAATGGGCATCGGTTGGACCTTGAGCCCAGCATCGCCTGGCGCCCCTCGCGATACCTCGTGATGACCGCAGCCTATATCCGCAACGATGCCTCGCTCTCGGAGGGTGACTTCGTCGTACACCTGGTGCGCATCAAAGCCGACATTCAGTTCAATCCGAAGATTTCGTGGAACACCTTCGTACAGTACGACAACGACAGCGACTCGATTGGAATCAATACACGTCTGCGCTGGATCCTGAGTCCGGGACGCGAGTTTTTTGCGGTCATCAATCAGGGACTTGTGATCCAGGACGGCGAACTGAATCGAGGGATTACCGAGCCTCGCGCGAAGATCGGCTGGACGTTTCGGTTTTAGGCAGGCGCTTGCTTTCGAGTATCTTGCCGACTTGCCGAACAACCGCGGGCGTGTATTTCGCGGAGCCCTTGGCATTCAGGTGAAAGACATCGTCGTAGTCTCGAATCCCGTATGGTGGTTGCTCGGTGAGGGGCATGAACCAGACGGCATTCGCGTCGGCGAGCCCGTGGGCAAATATGCGAAACTGCTCGTCGGTACCGGATTCTTCGAGAATTCTTCCGATGGGATGAATCGGACACTCGGCAATCAGTACTTGAATCCCTTCGCCAGTAAGCTCAGCGACGCTTTCGCGGATTAATTTCATTTGGAGTTTTGCATGCGCTCCCGTTCGGATCTCGGTGAACCAAGGCAACTGAAGCACCGCGCTTCGTTGCACCGGCGTGAGTTGCGCGGTGAGCCCGACTTCAATCACTTTGGGTAGACGCGACGGGGCACTGAAGCCGAGAGCAGCTGGCCCGCGCAACAGCATGCCGGCCTTGCGATTGAGTCGTTCGTCGAGGGGCAGATCCCGCAGCACGTTCGCGCCGGCACGACCGAGCAAATCCCGAAAGCGGTAAAAATTAGAGCCCCCACTCAGAGCCACGCGGAATAGCGAGATGCGATTCTGCGCACTCAACTTAAATTCAGGGTTCTGAATTAGCGTCGCAATTGTGCCCAGCCGCGAGGTCGACTTTGCGGGGAGTGGCTCAAGGCGAATCGTTCGGTGGGTGTCTGCATGCGAAATCGCAAAGACCACGACATCGACTCCGGCAGCAATGATGTCGGGGATAAGCGCATGGGTCGTGACGGGGTCTTGCAACGCATGTGCGAGTTTCGCGAAGACCGCGCGCGGCGCCATTTCTTCTGCAATTGCGCGATCAAACCCGGTCTCCCCGCGACTGGAGCCGAGTACCGCAATGCGGACACTGTCCGGCGGAGCCTCGCCAAGCCGTTGCAATTCAACCCGGTCACGACTGACTCCCCAATATACGCTGTTGACGGGGCCCACCTCCTTAGCAATCGCCTGCCACGGAAACGCGGAGGACAACAGGAGTTGATCGCAGAACACGACGAGCAGCAGCGCCATCGCGCCTGCAATTGGAAAACCATCCCAACGTTTGTGACTCACCTCAGAATTGGAAGTAGATGAACGGTTGTCCAATCTGTTCTCCAAGAGTGAGGATGCCGAGCACCAAGAACGAATACGTGGCAACCCGCGCAGCTACGGGCCAGCGCGCAATCACCTCAAGATCATCCGAGCGCCACTGTGCAAACTGCATGGCAAAAAGTGGAGCGAGCAAGAAACACATTGGGGC
>JBLHOB010000228.1:0-5683 GCA_047619425.1 Myxococcota bacterium | reverse complement strand
CGGCCATGGGCCCATCACCGACAAGAGTGGTGCCCGAGCAGTACGAGAGTACTTGACCTACGTGCGCGACGAAGCGCGAACGCGCTTCGACGCAGGGCTTTCGGTAGACGATGCCATCGGCGACATCGCGTTGAGTGATTACTCAAGTTGGGGTGACGCCGAGCGCATCGCGGTCAACGTCGACACGTTGTTCCGAGAGTTTCGGGGCGGTGAAGGGGATCCACCGAACCCCATCGAGCTCTTCGGCATGATGAGCAAAATCGCACGCTAACCGTCGAACTGAGGCATGAGCACTATCGAACGGCGAGAAGGCACGACCGCAGTTCCCTTTGCGCGGCCGTACCTTCATGTCGGCTTGGAACCTTCGAGCTAGAAGCGATACTGCACACCGAATTTCATTTCAACGACGTCGGTGTCTGCGATGTCGCCGGCCGTGAAGAGGTATCCGACTCCCGCTACCAAAGCGACGTTCTTGTTGAGGTAGAAGTCGACACCGGTCCCCAACCGCATCACGCCGCCGGTGTCCGAGATCGAGTAGCCGTCCGGTTCTTCGAGCTCAAACCGGCCAAATCCTGCGCCCGCCAGCACGTAGGGCTGAACCTTTCCATCGAACGGGTACAACTTCAGGTTCACAGTGCCGTTGAGGTGATTGAAGTCAATCCCCGTGCCCGCAATCTCGAAACCCTGGAGGTAGGAGAGCTGACCTTCGACGCCCACATGTTTGTGGATGCGTGAGCCAACCCAGATGTCAAAGCCAAAGCCCTCGTCGTAGTCGTCGTCGGATGAAACGTTGTTGAAGTCTTCGATGCCGATCGAAAACGCTCCGCCGACGTAGGCTCCTGTGCCGAACTTACGCGATTCGTTTTCTTCATGGTGACGCTCTCGGTTTCGCTCACGACCGCGCTGACGGTCGCCATAGCGGTCGTCTGCTTCTGCAGCGCTCGCGATTGACATCAATATGATCAAGGTCGAAGCAATTCTTTTTACGTTCATAGTGTCACTCCTCTCACACTGGTTTTTAGTGCTGCACGGTCATCCCATTGCATTCGCATGAGAGCGCCGCCGCCGATATCCGATAGACGCAACTCAAGAGAAGTGATTCACTGATTGCTGATAAAACTTGTCCGCTCGCAGAAACGGAAAATAGAGACCTGGGGCAGGTGAATTTCCCAGTGAGTTCGTACGTCGGTGGCGTTATCCTGTTGATTGGGCGCGGCGACAGCCAAAAAGCAACCAACGATCTAGCAATAATCAGCAATCCCTTGAATGGACGGAGACTGCCATGACCTTGACTCTTGAGGGCGCAAACGAAATCACGAATCGCCGAAACGCGGCGATGATGCGCGGCGATGTTGACGCGTTCCTCGACCTTTGGGATGAGGCCTGCGTGGTCGAAGGGCCAGAGCACTACCTCGAAGGCAAAGAGGAACTTGGGACTTCGATCAAAGCAGCCTTTGCGGCGATGAAAGTCGTCTTGATGACGACTCGCTCCATGGCTGTGCAGGCGGACGTGCTCTTCTATGAATGGACCATCGTGTGGGAGGTGCGAGCCTCAGGCGAGCGAATGCTCTTTACCGGGATGACTCACCATCGGGTAAGCGATGCAGGGAAGTTGCTCCACTGCCGCGAATACTTCGATCCGTCGGGCAGCGTTCGCAAAACGGTCCTCCTCGATGCGGCGGTCGCAGCCGCATCGAGGAGGGCCGAATAATCTCGACCGCCCATAGGCCGACTCAGGCGCTAGCGATCGTTTGATGCTTCGAACAGCCGCATGTTCTTGTCAACGTCGTAGGGAGCTTCACGCAAAGAGTGGGGGTCCCACTCGCTGCGAGGGGTCGCGAAGAAGTCGCCACCGTAGACGTGAATGGCGCCGGTGAGCTGGTTGAGAGGGTTCGTCACCGAATGGATGATGTCGTGGCCCAGGGGTTTGGTGTCTCCGACGTCGAGGGTTTTTGCAGACGCGCGTTCGATCGTCTCGCCGTCTTCGTCCTGGATTCTGCGCCAGAAGACATTGTCTTCCCGCCCGGTGTAGATCCCGATCACGGCCCACATTTCGTGATTGTGCGGCATGAGGGTCATCTTTCGGCCCCAGATGACATTGAGCACCGTCAATTTTTCGCTGCGGTAGAGCGCCTGCACGCCAGCGCGTTTGGGCTCGCCGATGCTTTTGAGTATGGCACTTGGGTCGGCCATCGCGCGCTCAAGAAGCTCGGCGATTGGTTTGTGGGTCGTGTGATCCGTATTGTCTCGGCGGCAATCGGCGACGAATTGGTCGATATCAAACATGGGGTTGGCTTGCCTTTCACGCGAATGGAATGCGGTTTCTCGAAGTGGATGGCCGGGTGATGCAATGCGTGTGTCATTCTAGCCAAACTGAAAAGCTGCATGCAGCCAGGCCGGCCCAATGCGATTGTATGGGCTTGCCAATGACCGCCGTGAAACGCAGCCGAACAGAACCGCTAGTAAGGGGAGAGACGAGATGTTTGATTTGAGTGGACGCACTGCGTTCATCAGTGGTGGCGGACAAGGAGTGGGCGCGGGGATTTCTCGCGCGCTGGCGAGCCAAGGTGCGGCGATCGCAGTCAACGATCTCTTTGCGGAACGTGCCCAGGAGACGGTCGATGCAATCGTAGCCGATGGGGGCCGGGCGGCCGTCGCAGCGTTTGATGTTTGTGACTACGACGCGGTCGCTGCCGGCATGGCCACGGTCGAGTCGGATCTGGGTCCCATTGACATCCTCATCAACAACGCGGGTGTACCGCCGGGCATGGGGGTGACACAGTTTCGCGAGACCACGCCCGAACAGTGGCGCCCCTACATTGATTTGAATACGTACGGCGTGATGAACTGCACCCACGCATTGATCAACAGCATGTGCGATCGAGGCTATGGACGCATTGTTACGATTTCATCTGGCGCCGGAACGACAGGCATCCCATTGGGTGTCGCACCCTATGGCGCAGGCAAGGGTGGGGGGCTTTCGTTCATGCGCCACCTCGCGATGGAAGTCGCGCGCAATGGCGTTACCGCCAACACCGTAGCGGTGGGTTTGATCGACAACCACGCAGACCCCGCCGTAACGGCACACATGGCGAAGGGTGTGCCGGTGGGAGTCCTGGGCCAACCGCAGGACATCGCAGCTCTTGTGGTCTATCTGGCTTCCAGTGAAGCGTCCTGGATGACCGGGCAGACAATGGAACTCAACGGCGGGAGTGTGACCACGTAGCACGCCGCGGTCGCCTTGACGTATCCGCTGCGTACCCGCTACGTGCCACACTCCGGCGATGCCGTCGGCGCGACTAGCCCATCTTCATCTCGAAGAAGCAAATCTTGTTGCCGTCGAGATCGCGGACGTAGGCGCCATAGAAGATCGGCAATCGTTCACCGGGAGGGCCCTCGTCGGTCGCACCGAGTTCGAGTGCTTTTGCGTAGAGCTTGTCGACGCCATCGCGCGAACCACCGGGGATCGCGATCATGTTGCCGTTTCCGTGATCGTGCGCCCCCTCGTCGTAGGGGATGCAAATCGCGAGCATCGCCTCGTCTGTTGACGTGCCGTAAAACTTGATGCGGTCCATGCCAAACAGCTGCTTTGCGCCGACTTCTGCGAGCAGTGCGTCATAGAACCCGGTGGCGCGATCCATATCTGATGTTCCGATGGTGGTATAGCCGAGCATGTTGTCTCTCCGATGTGTTGGGTGGGCTCAGGAAGCAGTAGGTCCCAAGGGTTGCAGTGATGAGTGCGAGCCCTCGACAATACCCTGTTGCGGCCTTCGGAACCGTAAAATTGGCAACTCGAAACGCGACTGCGACCGGGAACGTCATGGCTTAGACTTTGCCCTGGCCAAGCGGGCTCGCCCCATGTGTGCCGCAGCAATGACGCCGACCAAACAAGCCAGGAGCCCCATTGCGCGCCGCTTCCTATTCACAGCATTCAAATGAACTCTTTGCCCCCGATGTCATCGATGATCCGTATCCGCTCTATGCTCGGCTGCGAACCGATCAGCCCATCTCGCGTATCGCAGACACCGGTGTGCACGCGGTCGCTACCTGGGAACTGATCGATGAGGTTCTCGGACGCGAGTTCGACTTCTCCGCAAACTTGACTGGCGTGTTGATCCGTGGTGAAGATGGTGAGCCCGGCGTGTTCGACTTACCCGGCCTCGGCGGCAATCACGTGATCGCGACCGCTGACGAACCCCATCACGCAGTTCATCGGGCACTCGCGCAACCGAGACTCGCCGCGCCCCAGACTAAAGCAATGGAAGCCCCGATCCGGGAGTGGTGCCAACAGGCCATCACGACGTTTGTTGAGGGCGGTGGTGGCGACGTCATCCCAATTGCCGAGTTGATCCCCGCGCGCGCGGTCGCTCGAGTGCTCGGCTTGCCCGACGGTGATGTCAGCCGACATCGCGCATGGGCGATGATGGGCGGGGATATCCTGGCAGGTGGCGTGAGCCGCGAGCAGTTGATCCGTCTCGCGACCGAGACCGGACAGATGGCCGAGTACCTCGGCGAACATCTCGACGCCAGCCCGAGTGCCGAACTCGGCGACGCCGGCGTTCCCTTGTTGGCGGCCCTTGCCGGGGGTGTCGCGCGCGGCGAGATCAATCGTGTCGAAGCGGTGGGGATCGCAATTGTGATGTTCGGCGCGGCCGGAGAGTCGACTGCCGCGTTGATTGGCTCGGCGATCAAGCGCCTGGCCGAAGCGCCGAGGCTTGCCAGTGAGCTGCGCGAAACACCCGCACTGATCCCACGCTTTATTGAAGAAGTCGCGCGACTCGATGCGCCGTTCAAGTTTCACTACCGCGCCGTGCGCAGGCCTTGCGAACTTGGTGGGGTATCGCTCGATGAGGGCGATCGTTTGATGTTGCTGTGGGCTGCGGCGAATCGGGACCCCGCGCGTTTTGAAGAGCCCGACACGTTGCTGATGAACCGTCGACATCCAAAGCAGCATTTGAGTTTTGGTCGGGGTAGCCATTTTTGTATTGGAGCGCCGCTTGCGCGTCTTGAGACGCGGATCGTGCTTGAGTGCCTGCTTGAACATACTTCGGACTTCACGATCCGCTCGGATGCGCCGGGGGTGTACGCACGGAGTATCTTTATCAGGCGACTTGAGAAACTCGCGCTTGACGTCAGCCCGAGCCACGCATGATCGGCGTTGAACTCGTAGCCGCATGACTGTGCCCTGTTAATCAAAGCGAAATTGTTCAGAATGGAGTCCCAACATCATGACCGATCGAGTTGATGCCTACTTTGTTGCGGGAGGCCGGTACCACGACATTGACTTTGCTCGGAGCGAAGTGCTCAAGCTCCTTAGCGAGCATCCGCATGTTCGTACCCAGGTGGCACCCGACTATCACGACACGGAGGCAATTTCGAAGTGTCGTTTTCTCGTGACGTATACCTGCGATCTGCGTCCGAGCGCCGAGGAGCAAGAAGCGCTCCACGACTTCGTTGCAGGCGGTGGTCGTTGGCTTGCACTCCACGGCACAAACTCGGTACTCGACTTCACTAAGACCGGCGTCGAGGCACCGCGCACGATCGATCGCCTCGCGTATACCCTGGGCAGCCAGTTCATCGCGCATCCGCCGATTGCCCCGTTCAAGGTCGAAGCGTCGTCCCCCGAGCATCCCTTGGTCGCCGGGGTTGAAGCGTTTGAAACCGACGACGAGCTCTACCTGTC
>JBLHOB010000227.1:0-5685 GCA_047619425.1 Myxococcota bacterium | reverse complement strand
CCTAGCCGCGGGTTGTTTGGCTATCGCAGCGAGTATCTCACCGACACGCGCGGTGAGGGCATCATGTACGCGACGCTCAAGGGCTACGAGCCGTGGGCTGGCGACTTGGAGAAGCGCTCGGTTGGCGCGCTCGTCTCAACAGACCAGGGCCCCACGACGCCGTTTTCCATCGTGAAGATTCAAGAGCGAGCCGCACTCTTCGTCGAGCCCGGTGCCAAGGTATACGAAGGGCAGGTTGTCGGAGAGAACCGCCGCCCGGGCGACATGAACGTCAACATCTGCCGGGCGAAGAAGCTCGACAACATGCGGGCCTCGGGCAAGGACGAAATTCCGAACATCACGCCGGCGCGCAAGATGACAATCGAAACTGCGCTCGAGTGGATCGAGGACGACGAGTTGCTCGAAGTGACGCCCCAGAACTTGCGCTTGCGAAAGCGCTTCTTGTCCCGGAGTGATCGCAAACGTACGGCTTAGTGATCTCTGGGTAGCGCAAACGTGCTTGAGTCGCTCCGTCAGTGCTTGTGCGCCTTGTTGGCGCGCCACGCTGCGCGAATGCGCCTACGGCTTGATGTCGCGCTCTGAGGCTTTGCTGAACTCCGCTTGCAACGCCGCGTAGTCCGTGGCGACGGGGAACTGCGGGAATTCGTCGATGACGTTTTGCGGCGGGCAAAACAAAATGCCTGCTTCCGCTTCGCTGAGCATCGTGGTGTCGTTGTACGAGTCACCGGTCGCAATTACGCGAAAGTTTAGGCCGTGGAAGGCTTGAACCGCTTTGCGCTTCGGGTCGGGTTGCCGCAGCCGGTAGTTGGTAATCAGCCCAGCGTCGTTGGTTTCGAGCTTGTGACAGAACAGCGTCGGCCAGCCGAGTTGGCGCATGAAGGGTTCGGCGAACTCGTAGAAGGTGTCGGACAAGATGACGACCTGAAAGCGTTCGCGCAGCCAGTCGAGGCACTCGCGTGCGCCGTCGAGCGGCGTGAGGCCGCCGATGACTTCTTGTATGTCGGGGAGGCCCAAGTTGTGCTCGGCGAGGATGTCGAGGCGTTGGCGCATCAGCACGTCGTAGTCCGGAATGTCGCGGGTGGTTGCCCGCAGCGCATCAATACCGGTGCGTTCTGCAAAGTTGATCCAGATTTCCGGGATCAGTACACCTTCGAGGTCGAGACACGCGAGCTCCACTTTGTTCTCCTGTTTGCCGGGGCTTTTGAGCACCCGAACTCGGTGCGGCGAAGTCTGGCGCAGGAAGGGGGGGCGTGTCGAGGCGTAAGTGTCGGCCCAATTCTGGGTGTTTGGCAGGGGATGTCTGTGGCCGGTGCGAATCATTTCCTCGCAGCGTGGCTCGCGGCAGCAAGTTCTTTCGGCCTCGTCTCCGCGAGCACCATCACAGCCGCGTGGCTTCGCGCTAGGTTCTCGGGAGCATCGAACGTGTCGCCCTAAACCGGGACGTCACGGTTCGCTGCTGAGGGGGAGCCGTGAGCGAGTTTGAAGCCCTGTTGCTCGGCTTGGTTCAGGGTTTTACCGAGTTTTTGCCAGTGTCCAGTTCGGGACACCTCGTCGTTTTTTCGACGTTGCTCGGGCTTGAGCCCGAGAGTGGCCTGTTGTTTGAAGTCTCCGTTCACGTGGCAACCCTGCTCGCGATCGTAATCTTCTATCGCAAGAAGATCGCCGAGTTGATCGTCGGGGTCGTGCGTCGAGACCCGGCGGCGCTCTCTTATGTGGGCAAGCTCGCGGCAGCAACGGTGCCTGCAATCGTGGTGGCACTGGTCGCGAAAGATTTCCTCGACCGCGTGCTGTCGAGTCCGTTCGTTGCGTCGGTCGGGCTGCTTGTGACCGGGGCGATCTTGTGGACCACTCGCTCGACGATGAGTCGCGCAGTGCAGAGCGAGCCGGCGTGGCGAGCTGCGATGTTGATCGGCTGCGCCCAGGCATTCGCGATCTTGCCCGGCGTGTCGCGCAGTGGCTCGACGGTCGCGATGGCCCTCGCCTTGGGTGTGGCTCCACTCGCGGCGGCGGAATTTTCGTTCTTGCTCGGGATCATCGCGATCACCGGTGCAGCGGTCTTGATGTTGCCCGATCTAGGTACGGCGTCTCCCGAGGCTCTCTCCGCAATCGCGCTCGGCTGCGCTGCAGCGTTGACGTCGGGCATGTTGGCGATCTGGCTTTTTGTCGTCGTCTTGCGACGGCAGACCTTCTATCAGTTTTCATATTACACGTGGACAGTCGGTGTGCTGTTCGGGCTGTTTGTGGCCTTTCGCTAGGTCCGCTGTCCGTGCACCCTCAAGCTCCCAGCAACTTTCTCACGATTAAATCGGAACCCGAACTCGTCATGGCAAACTCGACTTCAAAACCAGCAACGAAAAAAGCAGCCAGCAAGAAGCCCGCAAAAAAGAAGGCGGCAAAGTCGAAGGCGACGACGGGCAGCAAGAGCGTTCGCGTCTACTCGTGGAACGTGAATGGAATTCGCGCGACGACGAAGAAGGGCTTTGTCCCTTGGCTCGAAACTGCCGACGCTGAGATCTTGGGTCTGCAAGAAGTTCGCGCCTGGCCCGAAGACATCCCCAACGAAATTCGAGAAATCGAAGACTATCACCAGTCCTACAGTCATCCCGAGCGCAAGGGCTATAGCGGCGTCGGTTTATTCTCGCGCCGCAAGCCGGACTCTGTCGAAACGAGTCTCGGCGAAGAGCGTTTTGATAGCGAAGGCCGGTTGCAGATCGCGCGTTTTGGCAAGCTGGTCATCGCCAATGGCTACTTCCCGAACGGCAACGGCAAGAACCGAGACAACAGCCGGATCCCCTACAAGCTCGACTGGTACCGCGCGCTATTCGACAAAGTGCAGAAGTTGCGAAAGGGTGGCTACCGGGTCTTGGTAATGGGCGACTTGAACACGGCCCATTGCGAGATTGATATCGCGCGTCCGAAAGCGAACAAAAAGACGAGCGGCTTCCGCCCCGAAGAGCGCGAAGAGATCGATCGCTGGATCGAGGCAGGGTGGGTCGACACGTTTCGCAATCAAGAGCCCGGCCCCGACCATTACAGTTGGTGGAGCCAGCGCTTTGGCGTACGCGAAAAGAACATTGGGTGGCGTATTGATTATGTTCTCGCCTCGCCATCGGCGATGAAGTTCGTGAAGAATGCTTTCATCTTGCCGGACGTGAAAGGCTCGGATCACTGTCCCGTGGGCGTCGATCTCGATCCTGCGATTTTCGACTGATCTTCCGACCTTCGACCGATCCTCCGATTTCCGACTGACCCTGCGGCCCTGGACGAATCGCGGTTTCGCGGCGCGGCACGTAGGTTTGCGTGTGCGTGGCCGAGAGGGCAATCTCCCACCCGATGGAAAACCTCTCAGACGCCTTTGCCA
This sequence comes from Myxococcota bacterium, assembly GCA_047619425.1. Taxonomy (GTDB): domain Bacteria; phylum Myxococcota_A; class UBA9160; order UBA9160; family UBA4427; genus DUBZ01. The sequence continues at coordinate 2,324 of JBLHOB010000227.1, read as the reverse complement.
CGGCCATTCACTTGCTCGTGACCCTCGATGCCGATTTGATCGAGATCGTCGCGCTGTCGCTCGAGGTGTCTCTGGTTGCGGTGTTGCTCGCGGCGCTGGTGGGTTTGCCGTTTGGAGCCTGGGTGGCGATTTCTCAGTTCCCCGGTCGCGGCGCCGTCATCGTGGCGATGAACGCGCTGATGGGGCTGCCTCCAGTGGTCGTTGGGCTTCTCGTCTATCTGTTGTTGTCGCGTTCCGGGCCGATGGGTTTTCTGGGGTGGTTGTTTACGCCGACTGCGATGATCGTCGCGCAGTTCGTGATCATTACGCCGTTGATTGCTGCCTTGTCGCGTCAGGCCATCGAAGATTTGTGGGAAGAGTATCGAGAGCTTTTGCTTTCTCTCGCCGTGGGACGCCGAGCTGTGATTGCGACCCTGCTTTGGGACGGTCGCCACCGGCTGCTCACAACATTGCTCGCAGGCTATGGCCGCGCGATCGCCGAGGTGGGTGCGGTGATCATCGTCGGCGGCAATATCGCGCACGTGACTCGAGTCATGACCACCGCGATCGCCCTCGAAACCAGCAAGGGCGATCTCGCCCTGGCTCTCGGTTTGGGAATCGTTTTGCTGCTAATCAGCCTAGTGATTAATAGCCTCGCTGCACTTGGCGGTCAGCGGGCCGAAGTTGCGCAGCGCAGCTGATGTCAATTTTGCCGCTGTCGCTTGAAAGTGTTTCGTTTCGTGTTGGGGATCGCGTCCTGCTCGACGATGTGAGCGCCGAGTTTCAAAGCTCAGGCCGTTCGATCATTCTGGGCCCCAACGGTTCGGGCAAGAGCCTCACGCTGCGCATCGCGCACGGGATCTTGCAGCCGACGGCCGGGCAGGTCGTGTGGCGAGGCGCCGGGGCTGCGGCCTGTGCGCAGCGACAGGCGATGGTCTTTGAGCGTCCGGTGCTGCTGCGCCGCAGCGTTCTTGCCAATGTCGAGTATGTATTGGCGCAACGCGGTGTCGCGCAGCCCGACCGAAAGCGCCGCGCCCTTGAGGCACTCGATCGCACGGGGCTTGTGGCATTGGCCAGGCAAGACGCGCGCGTACTCTCGAGCGGCGAACAACAACGCCTCGCCTTGGCGCGTGCCTGGGTCGCGACGCCGGAAGTGCTTTTTCTAGACGAGCCCACGGCGGCGCTCGATCCGTCGGCGACGCGTTCGGTTGAGGGCATCATCGAGGCGATTGCCGAAAGTGGAACCAAGATCGTCATGGTGACCCACGACATGGCTCAGGCCCGACGCCTTGCCGATGAAGTACTGTTTTTCTATCAAGGCAGGCTGCTGGAGCAGTCTCCAGCCGATGCGTTTTTTGAAGCGCCTAAATCCAAAGAGGCGCGTGCGTTCGCGGTTGGGGATTTGTTGTGGTGAGTGATGTTTTGAAGCGACGTAGCGTACGCATACAGCTAGCGGCAGTGTTTGTATTTGTGGCGGCGCTTTCGTTGGCCGTGCTGGTTGCCAGTGCAAAGTCGGCCCCGCAGTTCATCACCCTGGCCTCGACGACTTCTACCGACAACTCGGGGTTGCTCGACGCGATCTTGCCGAAGTTTCGAGCCGCGACAGGCATTGAGGTTCGAGTCGTGGCGGTGGGCACCGGACAAGCGCTTCGCCTCGCTCGCAACGGCGATGCCGACGTGCTCCTCGTGCACGACCGACAGTCGGAAGATCAATTCGTTGCGGACGGCTTCGGAGTTTCGCGGCATGCGTTGATGCACAACGACTTCATCATCGCAGGCCCTACGTCCGACCCGGCTGGTTTGCGAAACCTCGCGAACGTGGGCAAGGCGCTTGCCCAGGTGGCCGACCAAAAGGCTCCGTTTGCATCGCGCGGCGACGACTCGGGAACACACAAAGCGGAGCTCCGACTTTGGCAGGCTGCGGAGCGCGACCCGGTTGCCTTCTCGGGGCAGTGGTATCGAGAGACCGGTTCGGGAATGGGCGCCACCTTGAATACAGCGGCCGCGATGGGGGCCTACGTGTTTGTGGATCGAGGCACTTGGCTTGCGTTTAAAAACCGCCTGGATCTCGAAGTGCTTGTTGTCGGCGATCCGCGGTTGCTCAACCCGTACGGCGTCATCCTTGTCAGCCCCGAGCTCCACGCTCATGTCAAGGCGGTGGCCGGCCAGGCATTCATCGATTGGTTGCTGTCGAGCGCGGGGCAGAAGGCGATCGGAGACTTTCGGGTCAACGGCGAAGTTCTCTTCGTGCCAGACGCTCTTCCCGGCGCGAGCTGAGAGCTCCGCAGTTCGCTGCAAGAAAGCGGGCCCCAAACGCACGAAAGCGGCGCCCAGGCGCCGCTTTC
>JBLHOB010000226.1:0-5695 GCA_047619425.1 Myxococcota bacterium | reverse complement strand
GTCGAATGGACTCGACTGCGAGCGGTGCGGATTGAGCGATGTCCCGTGCCAGGCTGAGCGCGGTGTCGCGTAATTCGTCGGCCGGGACAACGCGATCGCACAGTCCCATCTCGCCGGCCGCTTCACCCTTCACACGTTCGCCGGTGTAGAGCAAGTGGGCTGCACGCTGTTGCCCCACGAGCCGGGGCAGGGTGACAGAAAGGCCAAAGCCGTGATGAAAACCCAGCCGAGCGAAGTTTGCACTGAAGCGCGCCTCGGGTGTCGCGATGCGAAAGTCGGGCATGAGCGCGAGGCCAAGGCCTCCACCAATCGCAGCTCCTTGTATGGCGGCGACAACCGGGGTGGTCGTTGCAAAGAGGCGGACGGCTTCGTCGTAAAGATGGCCGGTGTCCAGGCTCGGTTCGTCTTCGCGAGCGGGTCGGTTGGAGAAGTCTGCACCGGCGCAGAAGTGGCGGCCCTCGGAGCAGAGCACGATCGCGCGGCAGCGGTCGTCTTTGCCAAGTGCTTCGAATGCGTCGGCAATGCTCCCGATCAGTTTCTTGTCGAAGAAGTTGTTGGGAGGGCGCCGAATCTCGGCGAACGCAACGTGGCCGTCGGCGAGTGTTACGTGAACGTCTCCAAAAGGGTCGAATGCTGTCATCGCGGGAGCCCTACTAGGTTGCGCGCAATCAACATGCGCTGGATTTGTCCGGTGCCTTCGACGATGTCCATCGCCTTCACGTCGCGGTAGAGCTTCTCGATCAAGTGGTCGCCGGCGCCACCAACGGTACCGAGGAGTTCCATTGCGAAGGAAGTCGACTCCTGCGCGATCTGGGCTCCAAGTGCTTTCGCCATGGATGCTTCCATGATGTTGTTTTGTTTTTGATCCGCGAGCCAGCCGGCTCGAAGGCAGATCAAACGGGCTTTCTGCACGCGTCTTGAGATGGCTTCAATTCGGTCCCGCACACGGTCGCGCTTTTCGAGGTTGTGGTCCTTGGCAAATTGGATGGTTTCATCGAGCGCCGCTCGAGCCATCCCCACCGCTTGCGCACCGATCACGGGGCGGCCGGCGTTGAACGTCTGCATGGCTGCCTTGAATCCGGCCTTCTTCTCCGTGCGTCCACCGGCACCGAGTTGATGCGCTGAGGAGACCCGAACATCTTCGAGTGAGAAGGACGTGGACTCGTATGCCTTGAGTCCCATCTTCTTTTCGATTTTGAATCCACCCAGTCCCGGGGTGTCTCGTTCTACGAAGAACGACCGTTGGCCCCCTCGACCTTTGGAGGGGTCTACTGTTGCTTGGACCAGAATCCAATCAGAGCGGGATGCGCTTCCAATGAAGCACTTGGCCCCATTGAGGATCCACCCGTCGCCGTCCTTCTTCGCGTTGGTTCGAAGCGCAGCGGCATCGGAGCCGGCACCCGGCTCAGTCATCCCAAAGCACGCCCAGCGAGGTCGATCGGGTTCGAGGAAGGGCCCGAGGTACTTCTCCTTTTGCTCCTCGGTCCCCATCGCAATCACGCTTTGTTCGGGGAGTCCAGGCCCGGGCAGCGAGATGATGACGCCGCGGTCCCAGTAGGCGAGTTCTTCGGATACCAAAATGGTGCTGACAACGGAGTGGGTCGAGGTGCGCTCGGACGGGGCGGCTTGGGGCCCAGGCCAGCGAGTGCGTCCCTCGCCACGCTCGATACAACGCGTGAAGAAAGGGTGGTCAACGGGGAGCGGCGCCGCGTTTTGGTCGGCTTCGATTCCGACCGGCCGAAGCTCCTTCTCGCCAAACTCTCGCGCTTCGTCGATCTTCCGCTGTGTGCCAGCATCGATGGAAAACTCCATTATTGAGCTCCCAGCGAAGAGAGGGCAAGGGGCTCAGTCGACCCGACGAGAAACTGTCCGGCATGCTCGATGGCGGCGTCGAATCCGCCACAGACCAGTCCAAGTGCGCGGGCTTCGCGCATGTACTTTTCGACTGGGTAGTCGGCCATGAAGCCGTGGCCACCGAGGATTTGGACTGCGTTGGGGCCAAGTGTTCTTGAAACATCGATGCACTCGGCCCAAGCGGATGACGCCTCAACGCAAAACGACAACCCCGCATCAGCGCGCCACGCAGCATGGCGGACGAGCAGGCGCGTCGCATCAAGTGACATTCGCATCTCCGCAATGAGAAAGGCGAGAGCCTGATGGTGTGCGATCGGTTTGCCAAAAGCCTCGCGCTCCTGGGCGTACTGGGCTGAGAAGTCGCACGCGGCACGCATGACACCGACGAGCAGCGAGGCGTAGTACAGGCGTGCCCGACCGAGCGCGCGGCTAGCACCGTCGGCGTCTTCCCATCGCGCTGCAATGGGGGCCAGGTCGGCGCGAAGGCGAGAAGCGCCGGCGGCTCGAAGCCCGGCGCCGCGTAAGGGGGTAAACGAGAAATCCTCGCGAAGTACAACTACTTCATTCTCGAGTAGAAGCACGATGGCGTCGGCCGAGTCGGCGGCGACCCATGGAGCGTCGAGGGTGACTTGCCCGTCGTTTACGCTGACGTTTGCATCGAGCTCGCTGAGGAAGAGGGCGCGTGGGTTTTCAATGGGGAGTGATTGGATGAAATCGATGGCCGCTTGCTTGCCACCGACCTCGAATACGCACGCGAGCGCTGGTCCGTAAGGGTCAAGGGCGATGGCAGCACCGGCATCGGCGGCGGCGAGCTCTTCATTGACCACCATCCGAGCTAGGCAGCCAAGCTCTGCTCCGCCGACTTCTTCGGGTGCGTCTAGTGCTGCGAGTCCGATCTCGTTCCAGGCAGCTCGAAGCTCGGGCGAGACACTTCGAGCGTGTTCGGATTCGCGTAACTCCGGCGCCAGCACGTCTTCGGCCAACTTGCGGGTGGTCTCAATCACCAGGTCGAGGTCGTCCCCGAGTGCAAAGTCCATTTGCGGTTTTCTCCTAGCGGAGTCTTGTTCGCGATGGTCCCGACCGAAGTCGGGACTCAAGCCGAGCTACGCGGACCCCGTGCTGTCAAACAAGCTCTGCCGCCATATAGATCAGGCAGCCAAGCGAGGCCATCCAAACGATCGACCGCACATACGTGATGCCAAGGAGGTAGCAAGGAATGTAGATGACTCGAATCACCAGCCATGCTGCGGCTACCTGCGTCAGATCTTTCTGTTGCATGATGGCGAGAAGGCTAAGAACGAGAAACGCAATCAGGCTCTCCTGGAGATTACTACCCGCGCGTGTGGTGCGCTGCTGGAGTTGCGATTGAGACGGCGGATTGTCGCGGCTGGAAAGTAAATAGGGAACGTCACCGAGGGCCATGCTCGCGGGCAAAAGCCAAATCTGAAACAGCCATAGTGTTAGTGCGGCGATGATCATGAGCGTCATTCGTTTCTCCTTGTTTTGCAGTGGCTCGCATTTGATTTCACGAAGCGACTGGTCCCATCAGACATCCCAATGTTTGCCCGTTTCGACCACGTGAAGCAGAGGCGTCGCTCCTCACCCGTCCATATCGTCAAGTTCTTCAGACGCCTCGCCACCACCGTGCAGCGTCCAAATCTCGCGTCCCGACTTCAAAAACTTCTTTTCGATCCGCATTTCGTCGGCGCCTTCGGTCTCTGCCATCGTCTGCAACTCGGTAAGGTCCGCATCGGAGCCTTCGCAGAACCCGATCGGGCGCGTGTTGTTGGGTTGAAGAAGCTGGACCTTGAAGTCACCTCGGTCCCAGCGCGTTTGTGTTTCGTTCGAGTAGGGATGAATCATTGTGCCTGGGAGCTTACAGCAAGGGGCTCCGGCTGGGTGAAATGCCGTTACAACCCACATGGTACGGGGGGAGGGCGCAGCAGCGCAGTGGCGAAGGCGGCGGGTGCGCGGCTAGAGCGCGCGCAGTCTCGAATAGCGCTGTAGGTGATCGGCGGTATTGCCAAATTGTGCATCGATCGCAGTCAGGCGCTTGAAGTAGAGGCCGACCGTCAACTCGTCCGTCATCCCCATGCCACCGTGAAGCTGCACCGCGTTCTGGCCGATGAATCTCCCCGCTTGCCCGACCTTCACCTTGAGAGCCGATGCCGCGAGACTCGCTTCAGCGCTGTCCGCGGCCACTTCGATCGCAGCGCGAATGAGTAGCGACTGGACCTCTTCGCACGCGATGAACATGTCGGCGAGCCGATGTTGCACGGCTTGAAACGAACCAACGGTTTGGCCGAACTGTTTTCGAGTCTTTACATAGTCGAGTGTGATCGCCTGAAGTGCCTGCATGGCTCCGAACGCTTCTGCACCGAGAGCCACGATGGCTTCGTTGGTGAAGCGCTCCAGAACCTCGGCCGACAACGGTGCTTGTGCGAGGCGCGTGCGCGACGCAACCCGTACGTCGGTGAGGCGAAGTTCGGATGTTCGCCCTGCATCCGCGGTCACAACGTTGTAACGATCGAGTCCCTCGGCGTCGGCTCTAACCATGAACAACGTGAGTTCATCCGGTGCGTCGGAGAGTCTTGCCGAGATCAAGAAGATCTCGGCAGCGGGTCCGTGCCAGACCATGGTCTTGCGCCCGTTGAGTATGAAGCCGTCGCCAGCCACGTCGGCTTTTGTCTGCACGTAGTGCAGATCGTTGCGTCCACCGGGTTCGAGCATCGCAACCGTGGCCACTTGCCCGCCGTCGATTGCTTTCGCAAAGCCACTTCGCTGTTCGCCGGAACCGAGGGCTTCAACGAGAACCGATGAAAGGACGGCGGTTGGAATTAGGGGCTCTAAGAGCAGCCCTCGGCCGAGTTCGCGAAGCAATACCATTGACTCGACGGCACTCATCCCGGCACCGCCGACTTCGCTCGCAAGCCGGTGCGACACCCAACCGTTTTCGACGAGCTGTGCCCACTCCGCACGTCCAAAGCCCAGCTCGTGTTCGTCGAGACTGCGTCGCGCATGCGCTTCGGGCATGCCTTCGACAATGCGTGCCGCGGCTTCTTGTAAGAGGACTTGGTCTTCGTTGAGGGAGAGATTCATAGTCCGAGCACCATCCGGGAAATTACATTGCGTTGAATTTCGTTGGTTCCGCCATAGATACTTTCGGCACGCGTGGCGAGATAGCGGCGTATCGAGATCGCACCGAAGTTTCGCATCTCGCTCGACGTCCAAGGGGGCGCGTCGTGATCCGGCTGCCACGAGACTCCGTAGTGGCCTGCCGCTTCGATGTAGAGTTCCGTGATGGCCTGCGAGTTCTCAGTGGCCAGGATCTTGATCGCCGAGGATTCAGCGCCGGGTGCTTCACCCGCGGATAGAGAAGACAAGGCACGTAGCACCGTGACTTCGAGCGCGCGAAAGTTGATTTCAACCTGAGCGAGGCGAGCCGCGAACAGTGGGTCGTCGAGTAGCGAAGTGCTGCCTGGCCCCATAGTTGTAACGGCTTCTCGGAGTCGTTCGAGCGCGATGCGCTTACCGCCGATATGGGCGTAAGACGTGCGTTCGTTCGCAAGCAAGTACTTCGAGTATCCCCAGGCTTGGCCTTCTTCGCCGATCCGGTTTGCGACGGGCACGCGCACGTCATGAAACTCGACCGTGTTGAGCGAGTGGCTTCCGTCGATGCCGATGATGGGGTGAAGCGTGACGCCGGGAGTCGACATTTCGAAGCACAAGAACGTGATGCCTTGTTGCTTGCGCCCCGAGTCATCGGTGCGAACGAGGCAGAAGATCCAGTCTGCGTGTTGGCCGAGGCTCGTCCACGTCTTGGTTCCGTTGACCACGTACT
>JBLHOB010000225.1:0-5702 GCA_047619425.1 Myxococcota bacterium | reverse complement strand
GGCCCATGACGATCTTGCTGTGGTCACACCACTGAAGGGCGGTGCCGATTGCGTGGTAGCCACGGTACGGCGAGCGCTGGTACCAGCCGATGATCCCCGACATGCTCATGTAGAGGTTCTTGTGCTTGCCGCACAGGCCGATCAACTCTTCGGTGTGAGGCCACGCCATGTGGTAACAGATCGCCCGAAGATCCGGGAAGTCGATCATTACCTGGTCGAGGGTGTCGGGGTGCGTGTTCTTGCTCGGCTGCGGAACCACATAGGACATGCCCGTATGGATCGTGAGTGTAACGTCGAGCTCCTGCACCTTTTCATAGAAGGGCCACATGCGGCGGTCGTCGAGCGGGCCGTCGTCTTCGGGCATGTACACCTTGCAGAGCTTGGCGTTGCACTCCTTGACCATGTACTCGAGCTCCCAAATCGCGTGCTTGACACCGCGCTTGAGAATCGGGCCGACCATGCATTCGAGGTACATGCGTTCGGGGTAGGGCTCGATCTGGTTCATCATGAACTGGTTGGTCGAAAACGAAACCGTGCCACCACTGATGTCCATCATGCCTTCGCGCAGGGCAAAGCAAACATCGACCTTGGCTTCGTCCATGTACTTGATGAGCTCTTCGGCCAACGGGTGCGGCCATTCGCCGGTGAGGTCCCGGTCTGACCAGGCGCGCATCACGCCGTCGACACTGTCCCACCATCGCTGGTTGTCGGGGTAGTAGGCAACTTCTGCAAGCGTACCCGGGTTCATGAAGTGACATTCAGAAAGTGCGACGAAGTGGTTTTCGTCTTCGATGTTTTCATCGGCCATCGTAAGAGCTCTCCTTGTGGTTACTTGGAATACGGACACTTGGCGTCCGGCTTTGCCCGTATGGGCCTCTGCCTCAATGATTGCTGCTGATCGCTAGTCGTGTGACTTCATCTCGCTTTAAAATCTTGTGCAGCAGTGGTGCAAGGAAATGGGACTATCGAAGTTTGGCTTTCCCATTCGGATTCGTAAACAGGTAGACCCGCGAAGTGGAAGATTGGTTGGCTTGCTTAGCTGTCGACCTCGTTGAGCAGCTTCCAGATTCGCATCGGCGATGCCGGCACTTCTGTCGCCTGCTTGCCCAGTGGGGCGAGCGCATCGTTGATTGCGCACAGAACTGTTGCCGGCGTTGTGTGGATCGCACCTTCACCACACCCCTTGGCTCCCAGCGGCGTAAACGGTGATGGCGTCACAACTTCTCCCTTCACAGCGAGGGGGACATCACTCGCTGTCGGCATCAAATACGTCATGTAGTTTGTGACGAGCGGTTGTCCATCTTCGTCGTAGAGGTATTCCTCGAGCAACGCCGCGCCGACGCCTTGCGCAATGCTGCCTTGTAGCTGGCCTTCGAGGGTCGCGGGGTTGAGGCGGGTGCCGCAGTCATCGACGACCCAATATCCGGTGATCTTGGTCGCACCCGTATCTCGATCGAGTTCGACGCGAATGACATGCATCGATTGTGCGGCGGTGAGATAGCTCTTCGCGCGTCCCTGGTCGTCGGCTTCAGTGCGGCCGGCGGCTGTCCAGGCGTAGGTGGCTTCGGGGCGCGGGTCGATCTCTGGCGGTAGCAAGTCACTGCGTCCGAGCATCATGCCCGCAATGGCTGTCACTGGCAGCTGTGCTTGCTCGACGCCGGGGATGCCAATGATGCCGTCGTTGAGTTGCAGCGCTTCGGGCGGGGACTGGAAGACCCCCGCCGCCACCATGATCATTTTGGTCCGAATGCGCTCGCATGCTCCAAGGACTGCACCCGTGATCGCGACACCGAGGCGGCTGCCGCCCGGGCCGTACGCGGGAGGTGCTGACTGCGTGCAGAGACAAAGTACGGTGATGTTGTCCATCTCGAGGCCAAAGAAGTCGGCAACCAGCTGGGTAATGAGCGTGTACTGCCCCTGTCCCTCGAGAGAGAAGCCAACGTTCACGTTCACATTGCCAAATACGTCAAAAGCAACCGTCGCGCCTTCGGGTTGTCCGATGCCCGGCATGCCGATAATCGCATAGGCGTTGGGGTCCATGACGCCGGGCTCAATTGCACCCGCAATCCCGATTCCAACAAGGCGCCCTTGCTCGCGCGCCTTGGCCTGTTCTTCGCGAAGGGCTTTGTAGTCCGACAGCTCGAGCACCTTGTCGAGGACTTCCTCGTAGCTGCCGCTGTCATACTCATTGCCGCTCGGGATTGTGTAGGGAAATTGATCGGGCTGGATGAAGTTCTTGCGCCGCAATTCGCCGGGGTCGATTTCGAGCTTGCGCGCGGTCATGTCGACCAGCGATTCGAGCACGAAGTTGTGTGGCGGCGGGCCCATGCCTCGGTAGGGATGTGCGGGGACTTTGTTTGTGCAGGCCAACGTCAGGTCGTATTCAGCGGCGCCAATCGTGTAGGGCCCCGTGAACGCCGTCAGAACCTTGGCTGCACTGATCGAGCCATAGCCTTCGCCGTTGGCGCCGATGTCGTCCATCAACTTGACGCGAAAGCCCGTCATCGTGCCGTCGGCTTTCACCGCGAGAGAGGCTTCGTAGTGTCGGTCCCAGGCCTGGCCCGCGCCTGCGGTCAAATATTCGATGCGGTCTTCAATCCATTTGACCGGACGACCGCCGGCTTTGCGGGAAAGGATCGCGGTGATGTCGATGCCCCGGGGTAAGCCCTTGCCGCCAAAGCTTCCGCCGTGCGGGTAGGTGATCAAGCGAACCTTGTTGGAAGGCAAACCGAGCACGCCACAGCGCGCGAGTGCGGTGAAGTTGGGGGCCTGAATGCTTGCGCGAATCACGAGGTCGAGGCTGCGCGGGTTCCACTCGGTAATGCAGCCAAACGTCTCTGTTGGATTGGCGCCCATGCGGTTCCAGCGAAACTTGCCTTCGATCACGTGGTCGGCCTCGGCGAATGCTGCGTCGACCTCGCCCCAGGTGAAGGTGCGCTGCAACATGATGTTGTTGCCGTTTTCTTCAAAGACGCGCGGGCTGTCGTCTTGTACTGCTTTGAAGGGATCGGAAACGACTTCGAGGGGCTCGTAGTCGACATCAATTAACTCGAGTGCGTCTTCGGCGATGTAGCGGCTCGTCGCGGCAACTGCGGCAACGGGCTCGCCCACAAAGCGCACCTTGTGCGCTGCCAGCGGCAGATCGCCCCACCCCTCGGGCATGGTCATCGGCGGCGAGCTCCACTTGACTGCGTCTTCGCCGGTGACGATTGCAATAACACCCGGAAGCGCGAGGGCTTCTTCGATGTCGATGCTTTCGATTTTGCCGTGGGCCAGCGGACTGCGCAAAATCGCGCAGTGCAACATGCCGGGCAGGCTGGCGTTGTCGATGAACTCGACTTCGCCGGTGATTAGCGCCGGGTCTTCAACCCGTGGGACGGCCTTGCCAATGAATCGCGCCTCGCTCATGGGCATGTCTGCGATCTTGTTCGGGATCTCGGTGGCCATCGCTTGTCGCGTCTCCGTACTTCTCGGTACTGGGGTTGGTCTCGTTTCACTCACCCGGCATTCGCCGGAATCGTGCTCGCTTGGTTAAGCGCTAGCCGCTTGTAGCTTCTTGATCGCCGACGTGACGGCGCGGCGAATACCCTCATAGCCCGTGCACCGGCAGAGCACGCCGCCGATCACGTCCATGATTTGTTCTTCCGAAGGGTCTTTGTTGTCTCGTAGCAATTCGTAGATCGCCATCACAAAACCCGGAGTGCAGAAGCCGCACTGCAGACCGTATTCTTCGATAAAGGCCTGCTGGATCGGGTGCAACTCGGAGTCGCTCGAGATGCCCTCAATGGTCGTGATCTCGTGTCCGTCGGCTTGCACCGCCAACGTGAGGCACGAACGCACGGCCTGGCCGTCCATCAAAATTGTGCAAACGCCACACACGCCGTGCTCACAGCCAACGTGTACGCCGCCCATGAATACTTCGTGGCGCAAAAAGTCCGCGAGCAACAAGCGAGGCTCGACGTTGGCTTCGTGGACTTGACCATTGACGGTCACGCGAATCGCTTTGGTGATCGTGCTGCTGCTCATATCGTTATGCTCATCTAAAGAATCTCCAGGCGGGCGATCAGCGTGCTTGTGCGCGTTCGACGGCTTCGGTCAGTGCGCGTCGCCCAAGGACGGTTGCCAAGTCGCGGCGGTACTCGACGCTTGCGTGCACGTCGGAGGTTGGGTCTTCGATCCCGTCGGACATCATCTTGCACGCCGAGGCAAAGAGTTCGGGGCTCGGTTTTTCACCGTTGATTGCCGCTTCGACCGCCGCTGCACGTATCGGTGTTGCTCCGAGCGCAAAAGCGGCGACACGCGTGTTCTCGCAGTGTCCTGCGGAGTCGAGGGTAAGCGTGACGCCAACCCCGGCCATCGCGAAGTCGCCGTGGCGTCGCGCGAACTCTTTAAAGGACCAACCGGTATTGGGCAGCATCGTGGGGAAGCGAACCTCGGTGAGAATTTCACTCTCTTCCAGCGCCGTCGTGAAGTAGGTGATGAAAAAGTCGGAAGCGGCGATGATGCGTTCGCCGTCTTCACCATGGGCTTTGATCTCGGCGTCGAGCAGTAAAGCGACTGCGGGATACTCGGCAGCCGGGTCCGCGTGAGCGACCGAGCCACCGACCGTGCCTCGATTGCGGATCTGCGGGTGGGCGATCAACATCGTTGCCGCGTGCACGAGTGGTTGGGCGCTTGCGACGGTCGGCGAAAACTCCATCGAGCGCTTGGTCGTCATGGCGCCAACGCAAAGGGCGTCGGCTTCTTCGCGGATAAAGTCGAGTCCGTCGATCTTGCACAGGTCGACCAGCAACTCGGGGCGTGCCATGCGCATATTCATCGCGGCGACGAGACTCTGTCCGCCCGCGAGAACATGGGACTCAACTTCGTCGTCGGCGAGGTAGCCAACGGCTTCTTCAATCGTGCCGGGAACCACGTAATCGAAAGGTGCCGGTTTCATTGTCTCTGGTGTCTCTCTGGATCAACGGACGACACCCGGCCGCAAGCCTGTACCGAGTGATCCATTCACTGGGCTTGCCAAGCGGGGGAGGAGGTCGGAAAATTTCGTTGGATTGACACGGTCGCGCTTCACTCGTCGTGCTTTAATCGCAAACGGCCGTCGCGCCGAGTACAAGCTAGGTATAGGTGCGAATTCGCGGCGGGGCAAGCAAATGCGCGGGGCTCGATTGCCGCAAGAACTCCACACGTACACGCGATATGTGAGTTGTGTCTCGCTGGCTCGCGCATCGCGATCCGGTTACCCTGCCGAACCCGATTTCGCACCAAATATTTCTGCCAACGCGAGTCGGCTTTGTTCTGGGGAGTAAGAGATTCATGGATCTTCTGTTCATTTTGAAAGACGCTGATGGCGCATCGGCACTATCGATCTTGTGTGCTGCGCGCGACGCAAAGGCAGCTGGACAAGACGTTGCGGTACTTGTGACGCAAGGCGCACTCGCTGCCCTTGCTGGGGGCAGTTTTGAGTGGCCTCGAGCGTTGTCCGGGCCGCCCATGCGCGTGGCGCTCGCGGTGGCGGGTAAAGCACTCGGTCTGCCGATTTCAGGTGGTGGCGCGTCCAAAGCTCTCGATCCGAAGGCCATGTTTGAGCACGTCTCAAAAGACGGTGTTTCTCTACTAGCGTGTCCCATGTGGGCCGCTCTGCTCGGGGTGAGCGACTCGCTGCCGAGTGGTCTCAAAGCGACGAGCAGTGAAGAGGTGGGCAA
>JBLHOB010000224.1:0-5716 GCA_047619425.1 Myxococcota bacterium | reverse complement strand
CCAGGTCGAGTTCCTCGTTGGCAACGCTACGCAGGGCGCAGTTGAATGTGTCGGGGGAGAGGTCGATCGTCGCTTCACGCCCAACGTAGGCGCCCAGATAGCCGTTGGTTTCGGTTGCGGGAGTGGCTCGGTTACTGGCTGAGGAAAGTCGATGTGATGTTGTCATGAAGGCCTCCGGTTGTTCTCGTCGATCATATTCGGTGCGCGATTCGCGTTGGTGCGATCCCATTCTCGGGGTCTGAGCAAAGACTTGCCGGAGAGCTTCTCCATAGAACCTTGCAGTCAGACGTTACGCTGTACTGATAGCTTTCTACGGTCATTGTGGTAGTCGGGTGTAGGAGAATCTTCGGTGATCTCGCAGCCTAAGCTTTCTTTTTGCACGTTTGTGGGGATTCTCACATCCTGTTCTCGCACGCAGCGCGGTATCGCTTTTGAGAATGAGTCCGCGGGCCCCGCGTATCGACTCAGGGGAATCCCCGGTGCATGATCGGGGAAAGAAGGATTTACCCTATGGCCAAAACACATCAGTCCAAGGCCGAGATTGGACTTGAGAAGATGCGCAAGATCATTGCGGCGTGGCCGGAGACGAACGAATGAATCTCGCATGGCTCCCCGACGTTTTGGGGTGGCAAGAAGACCTTTGCAAGCTTCCACGACAACCACCACGGCGACGGCCGTATCGCAATTTGGTGTAAGTCGAACTTCGACACCCAGGCGGATCTTGTCGAAGCGAACCCCGATGCCTACTTCGTCCCGCCCTATGTGGGTCCAAGTGGTTGGTTGGGCATTCGCGTCGATCGAAAGGTCGACTGGGAGATCGCGGCGGGCTTGCTCGAAGAGGGCTACCGCAGTGTGGCGCCAAAGCGAGCGCTAGCTCTGCTCGACAGCTAGTTCGGAGGGTGCTTTCGAAGTGCGCCGGTTGGGTACCATGGCGCTGTGGGCACCGGCGCGCCATCGCAATGCGGATGCGTCAGCATCCAAGCCCGGAGGTATTCAATGCGCATTCGACAGATCGCCCTCGTTGCCAAAGAACTCGACCCGGCCGTCGAAACCATTTGTTCGGTCTTGGGGCTAGAGGTTGGTTTCCGCGATCCGGGTGTCGCTCATTTTGGCTTGAGCAATGCGGTCATCCCGGTCGGTGATACGTTTTTGGAAGTCGTTTGCCCTGTCTCCGAAGGCACAACTGCGGGGCGGTTGCTCGAACGTCGCGAGGGTGACGGCGGCTATATGGTGATCCTGCAAACCGAAGACCTCGACGTGCACCGCAAGCAGCTGGCCCAGCTCGATGTGCGAATCGTTTTTGAGCATGCCCTCCAAGACATCGCCACGCTTCACCTGCACCCCAAGGACGTGGGCGGTGCGATCCTGTCGCTCGATGTTGCGGAGCCACCAAGCTCGTGGCGTTGGGCAGGGCCCGATTGGGAGTCTCACCGTAGGACCGAAACCACTTCGTGTATCGACGGCGTACAGATCCAAACCGACAACCCGCGCAAGACCGCCGAGCAGTGGAGTCGCGTCGTCGGCTCGCCTGTAATCGATGCCGCTGAGGGCAGTTGTGAAATCGCACTCGAAGCAGGCTGGATTCGATTCACTCAGAGTCACGACGGGCGCGGCGATGGCGTAGCGGCCGTTGCGTTTATTGTGAACGACGTCGGCGCCGTGATTGACCACGCAAGAGAGCGGGGCCTTGAGATCCGCGGCAATGAGTTTGTTGCTTGCGGCACTCGCATGATCGTTCGCGAGTCATAGCCAGCCCGTCCGCGCATCGTGCACGCGGTTGCCACGCAGTACGCGTCCCTCTCGCATCCCCAGAGCCGAACCAGAGCCGCGCACGGCCTTCGAAGCGCTTGACGTTTATTGCCCCGACGCGATTTCGAGGTCGTCGGCGATCGAAACGACATTGCTGCCGTAGTCTTCGCTTCGGTTGTTCCCTTTGCCGATAAACTGGAGCCAGTCGTCCAAAATGACGTAGCCACAAGGCACGAGAAACAGCGTCATGATCGATGCGTACATCACGCCATAGCCGAGCGATATGGCCATTGGGATCAGCGGCATTGCGGGTGGCGCTGATTCAAACATCAAGGGCAACAAGCCGATGAAGGTTGTGACCGAAGTTAGGGCAATGGGGCGAAAGCGCTGGATGCTCGCCGCGCGCACCGCATCCTCGAAGCTCATCCCTTCCGCTAGACGCCGGTTGATCGTGTGTACGAGTACAAGCGACGCGTTCACCACAACACCCGAGAGTGCGACGATGCCCAGGATCGAGAAAAAGACGAGGTCCCAACCCATGATGAAGTGACCGAGAACCGCGCCGACGGCACCAAACGGGATCACGCTCATAATGACAAACGGCTGCGCGTAAGAGTTGAGGGGGATCGCAAGTAGCGCGTAGATGACCAGCAGTGCCAGGAAGAAACCTCGAATTAAGCCGGCAGAAGTCTCCTGTCGCTCTTCCTGCTCACCCCCAAAACGGAATGAAACGCCTGGGAACGCCGCCAGTAGCTGGGGCAGTCTGCGTGCGACGTCCGCGCCGACTTCTTCGGGGGTGGCGATCTCGCGATTCACGTCGGCAGTGACGGTGACCACACGCTGTCGATCGGTTCGTTCAATTGTCGCATAGCCGCGCGCGAGCTTGACGTCGGCAACTGCGGCGAATGGCACTTCAACACCTTCGGCGGTTCGGATTCGCATCTCGTCTAGGGAGCCGAGGGTGTGTCGCTCGTCTTCCGTATAGCGAACCATCACTTTGATGTCGTCGCGTCCGCGTTGAATGCGCTGTACCTCTTCGCCGTAAAACGACTGACGAACCTGCATTGCGAGATCTTGTTGGTTGAGCCCGAGCAAACGGGCTTCGTCACGCAGTGCGAGTTGTACTTCTTGTTTGCCCGCTCGGAACGAATCTGCGATGTCGATGACGCCGCGATAGGTACCGAGCATCGCGCGCAGGCTGGCCGCGGCTGCAATGAGCGTTTCGGTTTCGCCGCCGCGCAACTCGATATCGATTGCCGCGCCCGCGGAGAATGCATCGACCTTGAATGAGAGCTCGACCGCGTCGGGGATCGCGCCGTTGATCTCGCGCCAGCGATTGGCGACTTCAACGGTTTTGATATCGCGATCCAATGCCGAGATCAATTCGAGTCCAACTTCTGCGATGTGTGCCCCACCCGATTTGTTTGTGGGCGGTTGCGGACCGGTTCGTGCGAGCTTGTCTCCAATGGAAACCAGGATGTGCTTCACCATGGAGGGGCCGGCGATCTCGGCATCGAGTTCAGCGCGAAGCTTGGCGGCAGAGGCCTGTAATTGGGCGACCGCGACTTCGGTGCGCTCGAGAGGAATCCCCTGCGGCATGTCGAGGGTGGCGTAGATCATGTCGCCTTCGACGGGAGGGAAGAACTGGTAGCGCATGCGTCCACTTGAAAAGAGCGCGGTGGTCAGAATTAGGACGCCTACTGCCGCGGCGCAGGTGGCGTAGCGCCACTCAATTGCGTCATTGAGTGCCTTGCCGTAGCGAAACTTCGCCACGTGCTCGAGGCTGTCGGCCATTCGCCCCTGAAAGGTCTGCCAGCGCGCCACGGCGGCATTTGGGGTACCGCCAGCCGAGGAGGACTTTCGGTAGGCAAGGTGAGCGGGCAGGATCAGCTGCGACTCGATGATTGAGAACCCGAGGCAGATCGTCGCCGCGTAGCCGATGACTCCGAAGAACGAGCCCATACTGCCGGGAACCAACATGAGCGGAAGAAAGGCCGCCACAGTCGTCAGGACGCCAAAGGTCACCGGCACAAAGACTTCCTGGGTACCCGCGATGGCTGCTTCCACCTGGGACTTTCCCATCTGCTCGTGGGTGTGCACGGCTTCGCCGATTACGATGGCATCATCGACCAGGATGCCGAGTACGAGAATGAAGGCCATCACGGTTAAGGTCGAAATCGAAATGCCGAACACGGGGAACAACATCACTGCGCCGAGTAGCGAGATGGGGACGCCGGCTGCGACCCACATCGCGAGGCGAAAGCGTAAGAATAAGGTGAGCACCAACATGACGAGGATGATGCCGCTGAGGGCGTTGCGGCTGAGCGCGTCGAGGCGGACGACCAAGTCCGCTGACTCGTCGTTGAAAATGGTGACGTCGATGCCCTCGGGCACGCTGTTGCGAAAACCGACGATCCACTCCTTGACCGCTGCTGCGGCAAAGAGGATGTCCTCGTCGCCAGTCAAACTGACCTCAATCACGAGGGCGGGGTTTCCATTGAACTGGGCGCGGAGCTCGGAGTCCTGAAAGCCGTCGACGATCGTGGCGATCTCGCCGAGGCGCACGATGGTGCCGTCGTTGCGGGTCACTACGATGATCTGCTCGAACTCATCGCCTTCGTACGCCTGGCCAATGGTGCGCAACATAATTTCGCCGCCGCGCGTCTTGACCGAACCTCCCGGCAAATCGAGCGATGACCCGCGAATCGCATTGGCGACCTGGCCGATCGTCAAACCGTATCGGCGCAGTGCTTCTTCGCTGACCTCGATTGCAATTTCGTACGGGCGCGCATACTTCAGCTCGACCTGGGAGACATTGGGGAGATCAGATATTTCATCCCGCGCCCGCTGCCCCAGATTTTTAAGATCGCGCTCGGCCAGATCCCCGGAGATGGCCATCTCGAGGACTTGCCGTTTGATGACCAATTTGGAGATCAACGGTCGCTCTGCATTGACCGGAAATGAATCGATCGAATTGACTCGACTTTCAATCTCCGTGACAGCGGCGTCGACGTTGGATCCGAAGGCGACTTCGACCGACAAGACACAGGCACCCTCAACCGCGCGGGTATTGATGCGTTTGATGTCCGGAGTGCCGTCGATCTCTTCTTCGAGGCGAATACACAGGGAGTCTTCGACTTCTGCAGGAGAAGCTCCGGGGTATTCGACCGTGACTTGAACCACGTCGACTTGAATCGCCGGAAACTCTTCCTGGCGGATCATCGGTAGCGCGACAAGGCCGCCGATGAGCAACACCGCCATCAGTAGATTGGCGGCGACAGGATTGAGGACGAACCACGCAATGACTCGACTCATGAGCGTGCCTTCTCTTCGAGGACTTCATCGTCCTTCACGGGCACCACGAGCATGCCCTCGACGACAACTTGTACCGGAGAAACACAGAGGCGTTCCCCGGCAGCAAGGGAGCCCTTGATCAATACGTCTTCGCCGTCGATGCGTAGGATCTCAACTTTGCGAACGCGCAGGCGGTCATCTTTGTCGATCACGAGAATGTGGTTTTCGTCGCGCATCGCGTAGCGCGGGACGATGATGACCTGCTCCGCGATCGGGCCCTGGATTTCGGCCTTCACAAAGAGTCCGACTGCGAGAGGAGGCTTGTTTTCATTACCCGGCTCGACCGCATAGGGGTCTTCGACCCGTGCGACGACATGGACCATGCGGCTCTTTGGGTCGATCTCACCTTCGGTGCGAACCACCGTGCCTTGCCAGGTATGTTCGCTGCCGGCAAATCGAGCGCGCAGCTCGACGCGAGGAAGTTCGCCGGGGTTGATCGCACCGTGGCGAGGCAGTGTGAGATAGGCGAGCTGGTGGTCGGGGATCGGGAGCCGAATCTCGGCGTAGTCGGTCGCATACAGCGTGGCGACCGCGCCGGCAGGGCTGACAACTTGTCCGACGTCGACGCTCTCTTCGCGCACCCGCCCGTCGTAGGGGGCGAGCAGAGTGGCGC
>JBLHOB010000223.1:0-5717 GCA_047619425.1 Myxococcota bacterium | reverse complement strand
GTCGCAGGCACGCCCTCGCTGTCGCGAATGACGAGGCGAAGCTGGGGCTTTTGCCTCTCTCCTTCCGGAGATTGCTCCTCGAGTACATCGCCGGTTTGCAAAGCCGTTTGGGGTGAAGCAAGTGAAGCGGCATTGAAGACTCCAACCGCAGCCATGATCCCTTTGAGACTCTCTTCGCCGTACTTCGCGAAGCGCCCGGTAAGCGGCAGTACCACACCGATGACTCCGCTTGCATTTTTGAGATTGGGCATGGGCATCGCCGCAACGTCGGCGAAGCTCGGCATCTCGCCGCCGCCATCTACAATGCGCGCCCGCAGTTCGAGGGCGAGGGCGACCTCTTCATAGAGAATCTCGTCCTGCGTCATGAGCGTCGACGCATCGACAGCCTGGAACCGGTTGTTTGCCTCAGTAAAATCGCCGCGCTTTAGAGCGCGTCGCGCAAGCACCAGCCGCACCCGACCGGCGGGCAACTCGCCGCGCAGGCGTCGCACGGCGCGGACCAGGTTTTCATCGCTCAACGCGTCAATTGAACCGACAAGATCGCGTTCGAGATCTTCGAGGCCGCCTCCCAAGACCGACGATTGAAAGTCGGCGTCTTGAAGTTGCTCGAGCACCGCAAGGCGCTCCTTCACTTGCCATTCGAGACGGTCGACCGGGTCGTCACTCAGATCGGCAAACAGGCGATACCCAACGCGGCGCTCGGCACTCGTGAGGTTGCTGAACCTCACTTTCGAAAGCAGCCGCCTGGCGTCGAGTCGCTCACCGGCGCGCGCTTCCATGCCCGCGAGCAACACCCGCGCGCGGTCTGCGTTGTTCTCGCGGGGGTATTTGCGAACGATCAGATAAAGCCAGTTCATGGCCTTTTCTTCGTCGGCTTCCCTAAGTGCGAGTCCCGCCAGCTGAGCCACTGCATCGTCGGCAAGGGAGCTTTCGGGGTTGTTGTTCAGAAAATCTTTGAAGAGCTGCTCGGCCTCGGCGGGGTTTTGCTTCGCCTGACTGGTGACCGATCGATAGGTTTCCCACTCGGCATCGGTTGCACCGTGGTCGGGCCCCCCGGCGCATCCCACGAGCAACACGGCAATCGCTGCCGCAAGCAACGGAGGTGTGCTCCCAAGCGACCGACGAGACGACCGAATGGATGTCGCTCGATGACTCGGTACGGCCTGCTTGTTCGAACCGGCTCGTGAGACTAGGCAATGGTTTCTGGCGTACACCAACTTCGGCTCCCCTGGGATTTGGATTCGAAACCGTCGCACCGTGCGGCGTTCGCGGCAATGGCCGCATTTTTCTTCTGCGGGCATAGCAGTGACACGCGCCGCAATCGTCGTCGTAGGGCGGCCCATTTCATTGCCGCCTAAATCACCCTGGGGCTTTGCGTGCTTGGTCTCTACGTACCAAGGCTCTGTGAAATGGGCCTGCAAACAGGCTTGGTCAAAGCAAAGCGCCTCGACCGCGCCCCGATCAATCGAAGAAGTCCTTCAATCGGTCCAGGAAGCTCGACGTGGCGGGCGAGACTTCCGTCCCGCTCTCGGAGGCAAACTGCTCGAGCAGTTCGCGCTGCCGCGGGTTCAGCTTGCTCGGCACTTCGACAAAAATGCGTGCGTAGAAATTCCCGCGCATCTTCTTCAGCTGTTCTTTGGGTAGCCGGGGTTCGAGGGGCGGCAGGCCCTTGCCGCGCAGCCGCAGCAGCTTGCCCGACTGTGTGCCTTCGGGAATCTTCGCCTTTACCTTGCCTCCAAGGGTCGGCACGTCAATCTCGCCACCGAGAGCCGCGGTAACGAATGGGACAGGCACTTCGCAGTGCAGGTCCGTGCCGTCGCGCTCAAATAGCGGGTGGGCGTTGACGGTGATAACGACGTAGAGATCACCGGGACCACCGCCCGCGACACCTGCCTCGCCCTCGCCGGTAAGTCGCAAGCGCGAGCCGTCCTCAACACCCGGAGGTACCGCTACGGAAATCGTCTGAAGGGTCTCGGTGCGGCCGGCTCCGCGACAATCGGTGCAATGCTCCTCGATCACCTCACCTGCGCCATGACAGGCGTCGCACGGGCGGTTCACGCGGAAAAAGCCCTGCTGGAACATCAGCTGTCCACGGCCTTCGCAGCGATCACAGCGACTCTTGCTGGTGCCGGGCCGCGCGCCAGAGCCCTCGCAGGTCTCGCACGACTTCATCTTGGGGATTTCGAGGCTGGGCTCGGTGCCATTCAGGACGTCGTCGAGGTCGATGTCGAGGTTATATCGGAGATCGGCGCCGCGTTGTCCGCGTCCTCGGCCACCACGACCACCGCCGCCGCCAAACATGTCGCCAAACAAGTCGCCGAAGATGTCGGAGAAGCCACCCATGTCGCCAAAATCGGATGCGCCACCGGCACCCGCTAGGCCGGCGTGGCCAAATTGGTCGTAGGTGGCCCGCTTTTGGGCGTCGGAAAGAACCGCATAGGCCTCGGAGAGTTCTTTGAACTTCTCTTCTGCCTCGGGATTGTCCTGGTTGCGATCTGGATGGTGTTCCATCGCGAGCTTGCGATAGGCCTTCTTCAGATCGCCCTCGGAGGCCTTTTTGTTCACTCCGAGTATTTCATAATAGTCGCGCTTGCTCACTAAACTGCCCCAAGTCCTCGATATTACACCGGGTTTCGTGTCCAATCGCGCTTCGCGCGGGAGTCGCGCGTTGCGACTCTCAACCGGTGGAAAGACACGGCGGGGGACTGTAAGCACAGTGGTTCTTCGCGCAAGGCGGGCGCGCGAGGAAACTCTCCCGAGGGAACTATTCCTCGGCTTCGGGCTCACCCTTGGCGGGTACCGGATCCACTGTGCCCCCGGCTCCACCACTCTCATCATCATCACCGAGAGCGGCGTAGAGCTTCTCCGTCATGTTGTAGGTTATGACCGAGAGCGATTCGAGGGCGTCCTTGAGGGCGTCGTATTCTTCACCAGAAACCAGGGTCTCGGTCTCTGCAAGTGCTTTGCGGATCGCCTCGGCGTCGCTGGCGTCGATGTCTCCGCCAAATTCTTCGAGGGTTCTCCCGGTCGAGTAGATGAGGCCCGTCGCCTTGTTGCGCAGCTCGATGATCGCGCGTCGGTTGCGGTCTTCATCCGCGTGATCTTCGGCCTGACCGACCAGCTCTTGTACCTGCTCATCGCTCAAACCACTCTGGGCGGTTACGCGAATCCCCTGAGACTTACCGGTGCCGAGATCTTTCGCCGACACGCTCGTCACACCATCGGTGTCGATGCCGAAGGCCACTTCAATCTGGGGAACACCACGCGGTGCGGGCGGAATGCCGAGCAACTCGAACCGACCCAGCGACATGTTGTCAGCAGCAAGTTCTCGCTCGCCCTGAATCACGTGAATGCGCACGACGTCCTGGTTGTCTTCAGTGGTTGAAAACACTTGGCTTCGCGTTGTCGGAATGGTTGTATTTTTCTCGATGATCTTGGTTGCAACGCCACCCTGGGTTTCGACACCGAGGGAGAGCGGCGTGACATCGAGGAGCAAGACGTCTTCGACTTCGCCGTTGAGCACAGCACCTTGGATCGCTGCGCCCGCTGCAACCACTTCGTCGGGGTTCACACTCTTGTTGGGAGCCTTGCCAAAGATCTCTTCGACCTTGGCCTGTACCCTCGGCATGCGCGTCATACCGCCGACCAGAATCACTTCGTCAATATCGCCCTTCGTAAGACCCGCGTCTTCAAGTGCAATGACACACGGTGCTTCGAGGCGATCGATATATTCGGCGACCAGTTCTTCGAGTTGCGAACGCGTCAGCGAAACGACGAGATGCTTTGGACCCTCATCGGTGGCGCTGATAAAGGGCAGGTTGATGTCGGTTTCTAACGCGGAAGAGAGTTCGTGCTTTGCGCGCTCTGCGGCCTCTCTGAGCCTCTGGAGTGCCATTGCGTCGCGCGAGAGATCGATGCCATTGGCTTCTTCAAACTCTTTGGCCAAGTGGCTGACGAGACAGTTGTCGAAATCCTCACCGCCCAAGAACGTGTCGCCATGGGTGCTCTTGACTTCGAATACGCCGTCGCCGATTTCGAGTACCGAAACATCGAACGTGCCGCCGCCGAGATCGAAGACCACGATCTTTTTGTTTTCGTCTTCTTTCAATCCATAGGCGAGTGCCGCAGCAGTAGGCTCGTTGATGATCCGCTGGACGTTGAGCCCCGCAATGGTGCCGGCTTCCTTTGTGGCCTGACGTTGAGCGTCATTGAAGTAGGCGGGCACCGTAATCACGGCGTCGGTGACCGGCTCGCCGATGTACTCGGAAGCGGTGTCTTTCATCTTGGCGAGAATGAGTGCCGAGATTTCCTGGGGCGAGCACATGCCGTCGCCGACCTTCACCCAGGCATCATTGTTGTCTGCACCGACAATCGGAAAAGGAGCCACCTTGGAGAAGCTCTCGACTTCGGGGCTATCGAGCTTGCGGCCGATCAAGCGCTTGCACGCAAAAATCGTTCGCTCGGGGTTCGTCACGGCCTGACGTTTGGCGATCTGACCGACGAGTTTCTCGCCCGCAGACGTGTACGCCACCATTGAGGGAGTCGTACGCGATCCTTCTGCGTTGGCGATGACTTCAACTGAGCCGCCCGCCATGACCGAAACACATGAGTTCGTGGTACCGAGATCAATCCCGATGACCTTACCCATCAACGCACCCCCTGCTTGCCGGGGAGCGATGGTTCGTCCCGGGCCTTACTGCTCTTCTCGTGCCGGCGGCGCGTCATCCGCGATGCCGGTTCCTTCTACTTCTTTCGATACGACGACCCGCGCGGGGCGGAGCATGCGATCGCTAAGCACATAACCTGTCTGGAGCACATCGATCACGGTATTGGCGGGAAGGTCAGGGTTGGGAACTTGTGCCATTGCCTCGTGAAACGCGGGGTCGAAGATCTTGCCCGCAGCGTCAATCGACTGAACACCGTGCTTGCCTAGGGCACCCATCAGCTCTCGCTGAACGAGCTCAACACCCTGCAACAAAATTTGATAGTCCCCGTCTTGATTCTCACCACCGTGCGCAACAGCTCGTTCCAAGTTATCGACTGCCCCCAAGAGATCCTTGACGAGATTCTGGTGACCGTATTTGAAGGTGTCTTGCTTCTCTTTGAGGGTTCGGCGGCGAAAATTGTCGAATTCCGCCGTCAGTCGAAGAAGTTTGTCCTCGGTCTCGGTATTGCTGGCGAGCGCTTCCTCGTGCTCAGCCTTGAGACTCTGCAGCTCCTGGCTCAAAATCTCGATTGTCATTTTGTCGGCGCTGTGGCCTGAGACGTCCCCAGGAGCGCCGGCCTCTTCGGCCTCGCGCTGGTCCACAGCCTGCTCGGCTTCGCGCAGTGCCGCGGCGAGCTCATCGCTGGTTTCGATGCTGTCGAGGCCATCATCGTCTCTTCCGCCTTGTTCTACGTGGTCGTTCATCTCTTCGATCATTTCTTCGGGCTCAGTCTCTTCGTTTTCACTCACGGGTTGATCTCTTCGCTGGAAACGTTCTCATTGAATTTTTCCGCCACCAGTTGAGAGCAATAGCTCACTAGCGGGATGATGCGTGGGTAGTCCATACGACTCGGGCCAATGACGCCGACCAGGCCCTGCGCCGCGGTGTTGTTTGTCGAGCTGCCAGCGCCCTGATAGATGCCATAGGGCGATGAGACGAGCGCGCAGTTGCGCAGCCCAGGCTCGGCGAGTTCATCGCCAAGCACAACCTTGACCCCATCGCTCTCGAGTA
>JBLHOB010000222.1:0-5723 GCA_047619425.1 Myxococcota bacterium | reverse complement strand
AAGCCGCCGACGATCGCGCCGACCTTGGCGGGCGGGAGTTGGATCACGTCAACGACACCTTTGATTGCGCGGGCTTTGCTGTCGTCGAGCTTCGCGATCCCGCCGCCAAAGGTAGGGGCGCGTTTCACTGTGGCATAAAGCATGTCGGGTATCCGCACGTCGAGTGCGAAGGTTGCTGTGCCATCGACCTTGCCAGGAATGTCGTGTCGTTCCACATGACGACCCATGATGTTGAACTCGTCGGATGTCTTCAGCTTCGGCAGGGCAGGGGGCGTCATCTCCGCGGCGGCTTCAGCGAATGCCGAATAGGGTTCGGTGCGACCACTGGCTTTGTGCACCAACTGGCTGTTGCGTGCGACCACTTGGTCGACCGGCACCTGCCAGGCCTCGGCCGCCGCGCTTCGCAGCATTTCTTTGACCGCAGCACCAGCGACCCGCATGCCGTAAGCGCCGGTGGTGCGGACACTCAGGCTGCCGCCGGTCATCTGTAGATCAAGCGCTTGGGCGGTGCGGATGAGGACGCCATCTACGGTGGGGACGACGAACTCCGGCATGTCGACCCCGGCGAGTAGCATTCCTTTTCCAAGCGGATAGTTGGCGAATTCGGTGACGGCGGGTGCCTCTTCGAATTTGACAAGACTCCAGTCCGCGTCGAGTTCATCGGCGAGCATCTGTGCGAGGGCCGTGCCAACTCCCTGACCCATCTCCGCGTGGGGGACGATGGCGGTGACGACGTTATTGCGATCGAGCTTCACCCACGTATGGACCAGAGTTTCGCCGTCGGCCGTCACGTGTTGAGACAACTTACCCGCGCGATTACCCGGGCGAATCGCAACGCCGACAATGATCCCGCCGCCGACTACGGCACCGGTCGTAAGAAATGCGCGTCGAGTCCATTTATTCATCGGCCGTCTCCTCGTTGGTTGCGCGATCGGGGGTCGCCTGGGCTGCGGTCTTAATTGCAGCTTTGATCCGGCTGTACATCCCGCAGCGGCAGATGTTGCCGTCCATCGCCTTGTCGATGTCTTCATCAGACGGCTTCGGGTTACTCGCGAGAAGAGCGGCGGCAGACATGAGTTGTCCCGATTGGCAGTACCCACACTGCGGTACCTGATGTTTAATCCATGCGGTTTGGAGGCGGTCGAGGGTGCCATCGTCGGCTGCAAGCCCTTCGACGGTTTGAATTTCCTGACCATCGGCCGCCGCAACAGGCGTCACGCAGGAGCGAATCGCGTTGCCATTGAGGCGAACTGTGCATGCGCCGCACTGGGAAATGCCGCATCCGAACTTCGTGCCCGTCAGTCCAAGAGTCTCTCGAATCGCCCAGAGTAGAGGCGTGGATGGATCGATATCGATCTCCCGCTTTACGCCGTTCACTGTCAGTACTGCCATTGCGCATCCACTCCTTGAGCGACCCATAGGGGGCCTGCTTAACCCACGTCTCTTATTGGGGACGTGGGAGAGCGACAGATTGACAATACGAGACCGAATTGTCAATCTGTCGCCGTGCCCATTCCGCCGGATCTCAAGCGCGAGTCGATCTTGTCGGCCGCTCAAATCAAGTTCAGCCGCTACGGCTTTCGACGAACCTCGATGGAGGACATCGCGAAAGAGACCGGGGTGTCCCGGGCTTCGCTCTACGGCTACTTCGAAAACAAGGAAGAGATCTTCCGCTGCCTCTCTGCCCAGCTTCACGAGCGGTCGCTGGCAGATGCCGAGACCCATCTGAAAGGCGATGCGTCCATCGGCCTCGATCTCGCTTCTCGGGTTGCGGCGGCGCTACTCGCGAGGCTCACCCCCTTTCTGGAGGTCGTCGCGCAGTCGGCACACGGCAGCGAGATCTACGACGAAAATAACCGGCTGTGTGGTGATCTCGTTCTCGCCTCGTCCGAGCGCTTTGTTGCAATGCTGACGACGGCTCTAAGCAAAGCTGTGCGGACGGGCGAAATCGATCTCAAAGCCGCCGGACTCACTGCGCCGGCCACAGCCGAGTTAGTGCACCTCGGAGCCGCGGGCCTAAAGCAGGGGGCCGGCGACATCGCGACCGTCGAGAAGAGGGTACGGAGCTTCGTGAGCGTCTTCTTTGCGGGGCTCCAGGGCTGACCTTCTAGCCGTGGTTGGTTGAGCGTTAAGCGTGGGGCAGCAGTTCTCGAAGCGCCGCTAACGCGGTGGGTGGGAGGTCTTCGACCGGGTAGTCGCTGGAAATGATTTTACAGGTGGCTTCGTAACCGCTGATCTCCAGGTTGCGCAGTAGGTATCGAACGCGAATCGACTAAGCTCGCTGCGCC
This sequence comes from Myxococcota bacterium, assembly GCA_047619425.1. GTDB lineage: Bacteria > Myxococcota_A > UBA9160 > UBA9160 > UBA4427 > DUBZ01. The sequence continues at coordinate 3,435 of JBLHOB010000222.1, read as the reverse complement.
GCATCTTCCCTGCGGCCCACATCACTCTGGAGTTCCAATGACTACCGCCGCCGCATTCGCAAAGTTCAACGCCAAGACGACCGCCGACGAGGTCGCGAAGGGTTTCGATCTTTCGGGCAAATTGGTGGTGATCACCGGCGCGAACACCGGCATCGGCTACGAGACGGCGCGCAGTCTCGCGGCAGTAGGCGCGCGCGTTTTGCTCGCCTGTCGAAGCGCCGAGAAGGGGGCCGATGCGGTCGAACGCATCCGCGCGGCGCACCCCAAAGCCGACGTCGCGCTCGCGGGACTCGACCTCGCCTCGTTCACGAGCATCGATGCGTTCGCCGCTAACTTACTTGAGGCGAAGATCGACATCTTCATCGGCAATGCCGGCGTATTGAATCCGAGCTACCGAGAAAGTGACGGAGGGATCGAACACACGGTTGGGATCAGCCACCTCGGACACTTCCGGCTCGTGCGCGCCTTACTTCCGAAGCTCCTTGCAGGTGGAGGGGGGCGCGTTGTCATGCTCGGCAGCGAAGCACACCGCTCGCCGAAGACGCTGGACTTCGAGGGCTTCCCTCTCACGGGGGAGAACTTCTCGCAAATGGTTTCGTACGGACAGGCGAAGCTCTGCAATACGCTTTTCGCAAACGAGTTACAGCGCCGCTACGGCGACCAGGGGCTTACGGCGTGCAGTCTTCATCCCGGCAACCTCGTGACCACTGAAATCGGTCGCGGCTCGCTGCTCACACGGTTCGCGATGTTGCTCGCGAGCCCATTCACAAAAACGCCCTCGCAGGGCGCCGCGACGAGCGTCGTTTGTGCGCTGCATCCCGACACAGGAGTGTTGGCGGGCAAGTACCTTTCCCACTGCCAGCAAGTGCGGATGAGTCGGGAAGCCGAGGATCCCGCCGTCGCGAAGCGGCTCTGGGAACTCAGCGAAGGCTGGTGCGGGGCTTAACAGGCCGCGCGAGTCGCGCTGCCCTCAAAGCTCAGCGCGGTGTCGTGCTTTGCGGCGACAAGCTGCCTTCGCGCGTAAAGTTCAACCAACCCATCGAGCCGTCTTACAACACCGGCCCCGAACCGGGGCTGAATGCTCGACAATCAACGTCTCACCGAAACGCTTCATTCATTGTCCCACCAAATGATCAGTTGGTTGTGCAATTGCTCGCGTGTCGCAACCTGGCTGGGGGCATGGGCAAGATTCATTTGCTCATGGGGATCCTTGTCGAGATCATACAGTTCCATGTCGCCTTGGCTTCGTGTTGGAAACGGCAGAAAAAAATGCTTGATTCGAAAGCGCTGGGCGTTGTCGCGCTGTTTGACATCTTGAAGCCAATAGATGTACTTCGTCGATTCTGTGCGGATGTAAAGAGCGATCGCTTCGTCTTTGGCATTGGAGTCGGCATTTGCGAACGCCGGGTAGATGGCCCCCATGATCGCGGTACGCGACGGCCGAGCACGTAGCTCGATCAGAGGCCGGAGGCTCTTACCCGGAAGATGCGACGGCGGTTCGACCGCCGCGAAATCGAGGATGGTTGGAAAGACATCGAGATACGATGTCAGTTCCTGAATTCTCAACCCTGCTTCGAGGCCACCCGGCCAATTGAATACCAAGGGAGTTCGCAAGCTCTTTTCCATTGCGGACCCCTTCGATACAAATCCGTTTGCCCAGCCGTTGTCGATCATAAATATGACGAGCGTGTCTTCTAGCAGGGATTCCCGTTTGAGCTTGTCCATCAGCTGCGAAAGCCCCTCGTCGAGCCACGCTTCCATAGCGAGGTTGGTCGCTTCGGCTTCCCTGAACGCGTCTCGATCGCGGACTCGAATCCAAGACGGCACATCGATTTCCGCGGCAGAGAAGCGCGCGCGAAGGCGATTGGGTGGATTGTGTGGGCGATGTGGAAGTGAAGGAGCCCACCAAACGAAAAAGGGCCGCTCGTCTACCTGTTCAAGGAACGAAAACAACTCGTCCTGGTCGCGCCGCACAAACTCGTCGTCCCAGCCCCGTCCATACTCGAAACCGTACTCCCGCGGCGAACCCTCCCAGAACTTTCCCTGGGCGAACGTGAGATAACCGGCATTTCCTAGCAGAGACGCCAGGGTTGCAGTGTCAGTTGGAACACGACGACGCTCTCGTTGATCGACCCTCACGAAATTAGAGAACACGCCGGAGCGATGGGGAGGAAGACCGGTCAGCAAACCTGCCAATGTCGGTCGACATCGAGACTGCGTGTACGAAACTGGAAAAGTGATTCCTTCAGCCGCGAGACGATCAATTCGAGGCGTCACCTGGGGGTTGCCGCCGTTGAATCCGAGATGTTCATAGTCGTGGTCGTCCGAAATCACGAGCACGATATTCGGCCTCCCGTCTCTTGCAACATCAACCGCCGTGCCTGGAGGGGGCGCTACGACTCGATCAGCATTGTCCTCGAAGCTACAACCCGAACTCGCTAGGAGCAGCGCTAGACAGAGTTGGATGTACGATCTCCCCCTGAATTGATGAGTCACGACCTTGTCCCACGTCGGGGGGCCGAGTGCGTGCCGCGCGTGTTCAGGCCGAGTACGGCAATTCGGTCGTCAACATAGACTGGAACTCCGAAGCGCCGCTTCCAAGATTTCACCATGGTCGATTTCTCCTGTCGATCAGCAGCCTCTCCGACGACTTCACGTTGTAGGTCGAAGTGAGCCACGAGATAGCTTGCACCCGAATTTCGAATCGAGTCCGAGTCGTCGAGGTCAACGCAGTGCTTGACCCCATCGAACGCATCGTGGCCGAAATCAGCAAGGATAAAGACCCCGTTCCGCATAGAGCCTCCCGTTATTGTGTGTTTGCCAACGCTGCCCAAAGAGGGTCGCAACGGTATCCGCGCGCTGCGCAGTGTATCAGACCGGCGGATTGCGCGAATTCTGAACAGCATCGGAAACACGGCGAATCGCGAGCCGCGCGCCGTTGCGTTACCCGCTACTAGTATGGAAGCGGCCGATGTCTCGGGTCCGGTCAAATTCGTTTCGGCTCCGGGCTATTCAAACTCTCATCCGACAAACCGAAACACCTGAGCTGAACACTGATCGATAGAGGGCCTTTTCAATGAACTGGCGCGACCGCACCGATGCACGCTTCGAACGTTGGGGGCGGTTCGTCGTACAACACCATTGGCTCGTTCTTGCGCTCGCCGCCGCGTATCTGTTTTGGATGGGAACGCTGATCCCTCAGCTTCGCTTCGAGAATTCGAGCTTGAGCTATCTCCACGATGACGATCCTGCGTCGGTCCGATACGAAGCCTTTTGCGATCAGTTCGGGCAAGACGACCAGATCATCATCGCTCTTAGCCCCACGAATGTTTTCGATCCGCACTTCCTGGAAACCTTGCGCGATCTCCACGCCGCACTCGAAGATGAGCTGCCTTATGTCACCGAGGTGAACAGTCTCGTCAATGCACGCCGCAC
>JBLHOB010000221.1:0-5731 GCA_047619425.1 Myxococcota bacterium | reverse complement strand
GACGGCACCCCTGCAGCTCGCGCCGGTATTCATGCCCGCGATCGCATCGTGACCATCTGCCCGACCGAGCGTCCCGAAGATTGGACGCAAGATTGTCGCGGCACTAAGAGTATGACCTTGCTCGAAGCCGTGCATTTGATGCGCGGTCGCAAAGGCACAGAGATTACGATTCACATCTATCGCGAAGAGTTTTCCGAGCCCCGGCCCTTTACGGTTGTGCGCGATGTTGTGCAACTCGACAGTGTCGATGGCCGTGTCCTCGAACCGGGCTATGGCTACGTTCGCGTGAGCTCGTTTCAGGAGCGCACCGACGTTGAATTGCGCGATGTAATGGCAAGAATTCATACCGAGTCAAGCGAGGCTCTCACACTCGCGGGGCTAGAACCTTCACTCAAGGGGCTGGTTCTCGACTTGCGGGACAATCCGGGCGGCTTGCTCGATCAGGCCGTTAAGGTGTCTGATCTTTGGTTGCGCGAGGGCGTGATCGTCTACACCCAAGGTCGACAAGCGTCGCAGAGGGTTGACTATTTTGCAGCGGCTGAGGCGACGGAAGCGGATTACCCGGTCGTCGTGCTCGTAAATGAAGGCAGTGCGTCGGCTTCGGAGATTGTTGCCGGGGCGCTACAAGACCAACAGCGCGCACTCGTGCTCGGAGCCGAGACCTTTGGCAAAGGGTCGGTCCAGACGGTCTACCCCCTTGAAGGCGGTGCGGCTCTGCGTCTGACAACGGCGCTCTACTACACGCCTTCGGGTCGGTCGATTCAAGAGACGGGGATCCAGCCCGACATCGAAGTTGAGCGACTCCCGATTACGATTGCCAACACCGACTCGCCACGACGCATGCGGGAGCGGGACTTGGTGGGGCACTTCACCCAACAAGAGGCCGACCCTGATGATGCTTCGGAGCCGGTCGATGGTGAACCGGAAGCCGAAATTGAACTGCCGGACCAACAATTGGATCGGGGTCTCGAAGTGCTGAAGAGCTGGCGATATTTTGACCGGCTTCGCACACCGAGTGAACCCATGGTTCAGAGCGCCGCAGCGGCGCTTGATTCGTAGCACGCGCAGTTCGGCGCAAGTTCGCATCACCGCATCACCGCATCACCGCGTCATCGCAAGATCGAGGAGATTGATGGGCATCCGAATCGGAATGGGCTTTGGGCGTTTTCCCTTCGAAAGTATCAAGAACTTTCGGGCGTGGCTCGATGCCTGTGAAGACGGCGGGATTGATTCGATTTGGCAGTCAGACCGAGTGCTCACTCGCGAACCCTTTCACGAGCCGCTCACTCTTCTCGGCGTTGTCGCCGGAGCGACCCAGCGTTTGAAGATCGGTATGAATGCCGTGGTGCTCGGGTTCCGGGACCCCGTGAACTTTGCCCGACAGTGCGCGTCTCTCGATGTGTTGAGCGAAGGGCGGTTACTTCCCGTCGTTGGTGTCGGGCGGGGCACAAGCCCGGATTGGGTCAATACCGGTCGGTTGGCGAAGGGCCGAGGTGCCCGGGCAAACGAAGCCTTGGAAATTATCACGCGACTGTGGAGTGAAGAGAGCGTCACCTTCGAGGGCGAGCACTACCAGGTGCGCGACGCGTCGATTGCGCCTCGTCCGGTGCAGTCGCCACTACCGCTCTGGATTGGAGGCAGCAGCGCCGCCGCGATTCGGCGCACCGTGCGCTACGGCAGCGGTTGGCTTGCGCCCCTGGAGTCGCCTGAAGAAGCCGGCAACACGGTCGCTGCCATCAAGGCGGAAGCCAAGCTGCAAGGACGTCATGTGCCTGACGACCATTACGGTGCGACGATCTTGTACCGTATCACCAATACCGCAAGCGACGAAGACCCAGGGGCGGGGCAACCCAAGGAGCTTCGCGATCGATTGAAGCATGTATCGGTTGTTGGGGATGCCGAAGCCGTACACGCGCGACTTGCGAAGTACAATGCCGTGGGGGTCGACAAGTTTATCGCGATCCCCCTCGCAAAGAGTGAAGCGGAAGTTGTGGAACAGACGCGACTGCTCGACCGCGAAGTGATCGCCGCACTATGAGTATCCGGATTTCCCGATCGTTTCGATCCAATGCAAGGTTGCATCGTGCCCGAAGCCCCCGACAGTAAATCCGCCCGTCGCGTTTACCCAGTAGGGTCGTTGCTGGCCGGGATCAACGGCCTGCTGCAAGACCGTGTTGGGCGCGTGTGGGTGCAGGGCGAGATCAGTAACTTTCATCGCGCTTCGTCTGGGCATTGCTACTTCACGTTGAAAGACGATCGCGGACAGGTGCGCGCGGCACTGTTTCGTGCGGCCGCCGAGCGCTTGCGCTTTGAGCTTGAAGAGGGTGCCGAGGTCATTGTCAGTGCGGACGTTGGCGTCTATGAGGCCCGCGGTGATTTGCAACTTGTCGTTAAGAACGCCGAGCCCGTTGGTGTTGGTGCTTTGCAGCTCGCCTTCGAACAGCTGCGACGCAAGTTGGAAGGCGAGGGGCTCTTCGCCGAAGAGCGTAAAAAACTTCTCCCGGTCATTCCTGCACGAGTCGGCATCGTCACGTCTCCAACCAGTGCCGCGGTTCGCGATGTGATTGACGTGTGCGGCAGGCGTTACCCGGCAGCGGCGCTGTTGATTTCACCAACTCGGGTGCAAGGAGAGGGCGCCGAGCATGAAATTGTCGCTGCACTTCGAGCGCTGGTGGATCACGGCAATGTCGATGTGATTTTGATCGTACGCGGCGGTGGCTCGATCGAAGATCTGTGGGCATTCAATACGGAAACCGTGGCTCGCGCGGTTGCGGCGTGTTCTGTGCCGACGATTAGTGGTGTCGGCCATGAAACGGACATTACGATCTGCGATCTCGTCGCCGACTTGCGGGCTCCAACTCCGTCGGCGGCGGCAGAGCTGGCACTCCCCGACCGACAGGCACTGGCGGCGGAGTTGCGCGGACAGATCCAACACTTGGTCGAAACGATGATCGGGAAAGTCGAAAGCGCGCGGCGCAAGCATGCCAAGGAACGCGATGCTCTTCGCATGTTGGCCCCAACCGCCCGCTTGGCAGCGCAGCGCGTGCGACTTGTCGCGGCGGGCAGGGCGCTCGGTCGGCTGGGTATGAACATCCACGTGCGTGGGCAGGCTCGGCTCGGGGCTCAGGCCGCGAGGCTCGACTCGCTGTCTCCACTCGCCGTGCTCGGGCGCGGTTATGCTCTGGTTCGCAAGTCCGGGGATGGCACCGTGGTACGTCGGGCGGAGGATGTCGCGGTCGGCGATTCCCTTTCGGTTCGGGCTGCCGAGATAGACCTCACAGTCATGGTCGATGGCATCGTGAAGCGCCCGACCTCCTGAGCGGAACGAACGGGTCTAAACCGAACGAAAGCGCCCGCTTGGATCGCTTCAGAGCCGTAGCAGCACGGGCTTTGCTCGGGTAGGATTCGCTCGGGAAGCGAGCCCATCTAGGCCATTTTTCCGGCGACTTCGCGTTCCGCAGAGGCGTATCGGCAAGCGGCTCTAAAACGCGAAAAGCTTCCGTAAGCGCGCCATCAAATCCATCGCATTCGCAACCCGAAAGGTCATCGGCAACCCATGGCAGCGCGCAAGAAAGCCACGTCCAAAACAGTCGCGGATAAAGATGCGGCCGAAGAGCTTAGCTTCGAGTCCGCACTCGAGCGTCTTGAAGGCTTGGTTGATCGCCTCGAAGACGGCGAACTCGAACTCGAAGAGTCCCTGGGTGTTTTCGAGCAAGGCGTCGCTCTCTCAAAACAATGTGCGACCAAATTGGAAGCTGCTGAGCGAAAAGTCGAAAAGCTGGTACGCGAGGGTGGCGAGTGGCTTGCGCGGCCTTTTGACGACGCATTCGAAGAGCGCGAGAACGAATAAGACATCAGTTTCGTCGGCGAGGACAACGGCCGGCGCGAAGCAACGATGCCGGGATGAAACCCACGTCCCCGAGCACGCAACGAAGAAAAAACAGCGGGTTCCAAGTATGACCAACGAACAAAGCACCGACGCAGCCATCGACTTCGATATCGATGACTACATGGACAATCGCCGCCCATTGGTGGACGCCCAACTCGAGAAGCTGGTCGCCGGCGAGGGCGAACCTCCCGTTGCGCTGCACGGCGCAATGCGACATTTGCTTTTTCCCAGCGGTAAACGGTTTCGCCCGGTTCTCGCGATTGCGGCGGCAGAGGCGGTCGGCGGCAGCGCCGAAGCAGCACTTCCCATCGCAGCCGCCGTCGAATTAATTCACACCTACAGCCTGGTTCACGACGACCTTCCTTGCATGGATGACGATGCCCTGCGCCGCGGTCGCCCGACGGTTCATGTCGTTTACGGTGAAGCGGTCGCCGTCTTGGCGGGAGACGCACTGCAATGCCTCGCGTTTGAGGTGCTTGCCGGTGCAGCAAATAGTGGCAACGCCCTCGCGGTGAGCCAGACGCTCGCTGACCTGGCGCACACGGCCGGCTCTCGACAGTTGGTGGGGGGGCAGGCCGACGATCTGGTCTACGATTCGTCTCGTCGCGACCCACAGGAGATCGAGTCGGTGCACGCGCGAAAGTCGGCAGCTTTGATCGCAACGTCGATCGCCGGTGGAGCTCGTCTCGCGGGTGCGACAGATAAGCAGGTAGACGAACTCTACGCATTTGGCATTGAAGTCGGGGTGGCGTTTCAGATCGCCGACGACTTGCTCGACGAAGACGAAGAAGATCAGTGTTCGCTGGCTCACGCACTCGGCCACGATGGGGCCGTCGCGAGGGCAGAAGAATTGTTGGCGAGCGCGTTGGCTCGAATTGAAGACTTGGGTGAGTCGGCCAACCCACTCCGCGCGTTGGCGCGATTTGCAGTGCAGAGGAAGGTATGAGCGAAGAGCGACTTTTGTACGGGATCGATTGCCCCGCGGATTTGCGCAAACTTCCGCGCGAACAGGTGGAGCAGGTTGCGGGAGAGATCCGCAGCGAGATCCTCGAGCGCGTCTCCCAAACCGGCGGCCACTTGGCTTCGAGCCTGGGTGCCGTCGAGTTGATCACGGCACTTCACTACGTATTTAATACGCCGGAGGATCGCGTCGTATTCGACGTCGGCCATCAAGGCTACCCACACAAAATGTTGACCGGCCGTCGCAATCAATTTGAAGGCATTGGCCAGCAGGGCGGCATCTCAAAGTTTTTGCGCCGCAGCGAGTCCCCATACGACACCTTTGGTGCAGGGCATGCGGGCACGTCGATTTCTGCAGCGTTGGGCATGGCGCGAGGCATGCATCACCGCGGCGAAGACAACCTTGCCATCGCGTTCATCGGCGATGGAGCCATGACGGCGGGGATGGCGTTTGAAGCGCTCAACCATGCCGGACATATCAAAGAGAAAAACCTCGTCGTGATCTTGAACGACAATGAGATGTCCATCAGTCCGAACGTGGGCGCGCTGTCGTCGTATCTCTCGCGAACCTTGTCAGCGCCGATGGCGCGTCGTGTTAAAGGCTGGGCCCGGGACTTCATTACCAGCATGCCCGGCGACATGCTGCACTGGGCGCGCAAAGCGGAAGAGTCTCTCAAGGTCTTTTTCTCGCCTGGCCTGCTCTTTGAAACTTTGAATTTTCGCTACGTGGGCCCCATCGAAGGGCACCGTATGGATGTCATCCTCGAAACCTTCGAAAACGTGAAGGAGATGATCGAGGCTGGCGATGGTCCGATTTTGATCCATGCCTTGACGGAGAAGGGGCACGGTTACGAGCCGGCTGAGAAGGATCCACTCAAGTAC
>JBLHOB010000220.1:0-5770 GCA_047619425.1 Myxococcota bacterium | reverse complement strand
GATAGAAGATGACAGGCGCAGGGTCAATTGTTCGAGATTTACAGTCGTTTGGCCGCGCTGAGGACCCCAATTGGACTTTCGGCTGGTTGCCCCGGCGCGGGCTTCGCTAGCGTCAACCGACTATGACGCCTCAATCACTGCGCATTTCCGGCTCGGACGACATCGAAATTCACCTGCTCAAGTGGAGCGACGAGGGCGTGCCCGTCGTCTTGGTGCACGGCTTCGGCAACGAAGCCCACATCTGGGACGACTTCGCGCCCGAGATCGCGGATACCTACCAGGTTTACGCGATGGATTTGCGCGGCCACGGCGATTCGGCCTGGGACAGCGAGAGCCGCTACGACTACGAAAGTCACGTGGCCGACCTCGCCGCAGTCATTGAGAAGCTGGGCTTTGAGCGCGTCGTTCTCGTTGGACATTCGCTCGGCGGCAGAGTTTGCATGCTCTACACCGCTGCCCACCCCGAGCAAATCGCCGGACTCGTGATCGTCGATTCAGCCCCTGAGCTCGACGCGCGCGGCATCGTCCGTATCTCTCAGGACGTCGAGACCCACACCGACCCGAGCTTCGAATCCGTCGGCCAGTACGAGAACTACCTTTCGACTGCCTATCCAGCCGCCACGCCAAAATCGATCAAGCGCATGGCCGCCAACGGCTTGACCCAGCGCGAAGACGGTCGATACGCCCTGAAGATGGACATTGCTTTTCGCACCCGAGCGGCCGGACGAACCGACCCGGACGAAGTCGCAAAGTACGAAGAAGCGACCACCAACGCTCTTTGGGACGCCCTTAAGGCGATCGAATGCCCGAGCCTAGTCGTGCGCGGCGCGGCCTCGGATATTATGGCGGCCGACGTTGCAGACCGAATGGTCGATGACGTTATGCAGAATGCGACTCTTGCTGTCGTGGGACAGGCCAGCCATTCGGTGATGACCGACAACCCGCAAGGCTTCCGCGACTGCGTTTGCGCTTTCATGCTCGGGGAATAATAGGCGCTGCGCGGCTGCTACACGCCACGGCAGTCAGGGCTGCCGCCTACTCCCACTCGTCTGCGCTCTAGTTTGAGCGCCGATCTGCACGCCGTCCCCAGATCTGATCTTCTCGAGTTTGCGTGTACGCGCTGCGCAATACCGAGTAGTAGTCGACTGAGGAGCGCTCAAGCTCGCGCATCTTTTCGCCGTGCTCTTCGAGGGTTACGACGCCCTCACCACCGTAGTAGTAGAAGTTCGTGAGTGGCAGAATCCACGTATTGGGACGCATGAAAAAGTCGACAACCGAGCCCACGGTGCCCCGCGCCGTCGAAGGGCCGGCGATGGGGATCATTAAGTATGGCCCGCTCGGCACCCGTGCCAACGCGAGGGTCTGGCCAAAGTCCGACGAATGGCGCGGCAAGCCGACCCGCTCGCCAATGTCGATGAAGCCCGCCACACCAATAGTCGTGTTGACGACGAAGGCGCCGGTGCAGACCGCTGCGTCCTTCCATTCGAGCTGAAGCATGTCATTGATCAGCACGACCGGCGTATTGAGGTTCGCAAAGAAATTGCGCAGCCCCAACTTGATCGGCGTCGGGGTGATGAATGAAAATGCTTTTGTGATCGGCGCCAACAACACTTTATCCAAGCCCTGATTGAACTTCAGAACCAAGCGATTGGGCTCTTCGAGGGGGTCGGGGAACCCCGTCTCGGATTCGAGTTCATAGTCGTCGTCGAACAGCGGGTCCGAATCGTCTGCGAACAACAGCTCGGCCGTGTTGGACTGGGGCTCTGGATTGCCGGTGGGCTGGCTCTGCAAATCGGTCGCGGCGGCTTGATCATCGACGGCACCGTCGACAGTCGGCGCGGGCTGCTGCTCAAGGGGCGTCTCAAGCTCGCTTGCATCGGTGGCCGTCCCGGCTTGGCCATCCGCGGTCGCAAGACTTGCGATTGTCATAAGCAGCGCGGCAGCGGCCAGGCTGCTGAGCAAAATTTTGCGGTTCACGTCGTCCCCCAATGCGCGCACTTTACAGAAGGCGATCGAGGCGCACCCGGCCCTCGGCCATTGAGACCCTGGGGAAGATTACCCCGGGGGTAATTTGAGGCATTTCTTCGGTGCCCGGAGCGAGCGGGCTGCGTTAACCTGAGCACCCCCCCCCAAGTCAGTACTCGGAAGCACCCACCCTCAGATCGAAGCCTCGCTGGGGTGAATCCGAAACGATCGAAGCCAATATTGATTGCCGGAGTCTCAAGCAGCTCGATGCAATGCACCACGCCAGCCGGTAGACGTACTGGACAGTCGTCCATGCGGCCCAAGTGGAATAATTAGACCCACGCTGGTGAACTCGGGGAATAAGACTCGCTCATAGTGGCGGTCCACCCATTTCGCGGAGGAGGTTCCGTGGACGTTTTCGACAAGTGCGAAGAGTACACACTCACGCGCGAACTACGTGCCAACAACATGTACGCGTATTTTCGGCGCATTTCTTCACCCCAGGACCCAGTGGTCACGATGGGTGGGGAAAAAGTCATCATGCTCGGATCGAACAGCTATCTCGGGCTGACCAATCATCCTGAGGTAAAAGCCGCAGCTAACGCGGCACTGGCAAAATACGGCACTGGTTGTGCGGGCTCACGCCTGCTCAACGGCACCCTCGACGTGCATGTAGAGCTCGAGGAAGCCATCGCCGAGTTCATGAACGCCGAAGCTGTGCTCACGTTTTCGACGGGCTATCAGGTCAACGTTGGCGTGGTCTCCTGCCTGCTCGGCCGGCACGACATCGCCTTCCTCGACAATCTAAACCACGCCTCTATTCTCGACGGCGTGCGTCTGGGCCTCAGCAAAAGCTTCAAGTACAAGCACAACGACAAAGCCGACCTCGAAGGCAAGCTCAAGCGCGCCGACCCGAAGAAGGGCAAGTTGATTGTAGTAGACGGCGTCTTCTCGATGGAAGGCGACCTTTGCAACCTGCCCGATCTCGTCGAGTTGAAGAACCGCTACAACACACGCTTGATGGTCGACGACGCCCACGGCTTGGGGGTCTTTGGTGAAAACGGTCGTGGTACCGCCGAGCACTTCGGACTCGAAAGCGAAGTCGATCTCACGATGGGCACGTTTTCAAAGTCTCTTGCAACGGTTGGTGGTTTCATCAGCGGTACGAAGCAGGTGATCGAATACATCAAGCATCACGCACGCAGTCAAATCTTCTCCGCAGCAATGCCGCCACCCATGGCAGCGGCCGTAATTGCAGCCCTTGAGATCGTCAAGCGCGAGCCCGAGCGCCGCAAGCAGCTTTGGGAAAACACCAACTACATGAAGGAAGAGTTGACGAACCTCGGCTTCGACACGGGCAATTCCGACTCACCCGTGATCCCGATTGTGATCGGCGATGAGGTCACGACCTTCACCATGGCGATGCGATTGCAAGAAGAAGGCGTGTTCGCGAATGCCATCGTGCCACCCGCGGTGCCGCAAGGTGAAGCCGTAATCCGCACGTCGTATATGGCGACGCACACGCGAGAGCACTTGGATCAGGCGCTTGCGGCACTTGCGAAGGTTGGCCGCGAGCTGGACGTCATCGAGTAAACCAACGCGGCGCTAACGTGCCGCGCGATCGAGCCATTGCCGAGCTACTCCTGATTGAGCTTGTGGGCCCCCGCCCAGTGATTGACGAACTGGCGGGCGGTGCGGCCCGAGCGCGTCCCGCGTCCCAATGCGAAACGCAGCGCTTCGGCCCGGGCGTCGTCGCTTAGCTCGGCGATCCCTTCGGCGCGCAGATACTGCTCGACGATCGCGAGATAGGTTGGTTGATCGAAGCAGTAAAAGCCAAGCGTGAGCCCAAAGCGGTCTGCCAGTGCGAGCTTTTCTTCGAGAACCTCGCCCATGTGCAGCTCGTTGTCTTCGTCGAGAGTCGCCTGTCGGTTGTCGTTCATCGTCTGTGAAACGAGTTGGCGACGGTTGCTCGTTACTACGAGGCACACGTTTTCTGGGGGGCCCGCGATGCTGCCATCGAGCACGGCTTTCATTTCGCGATAGCCCGTTTCATCGGCACCGAACGAAAGGTCGTCGCAAAAGATTATAAAGCGAAAGCGTTGCCCTCCGCGGCGAATCGCATCGAGCACCCGAGGAAGATGTACGAGCTCTTCCTTTTCTACTTCGACTAAACGCAAACCTTGATCACCAAAACGCGTCAGCACGCCGCGCACCGCAGACGACTTCCCCGTACCGCGATCGCCGTAAAGCAAGACGTGGTTGTAGGGCAGGCCCTGCAAGAATTGTCGGGTATTGCGAATAAAGTCTTCTAAGGCGCTATCGACGCCGACCAAGTCGTCGAGTTCAAACTCCGCGGGTTGTTCGATTGCTACCAATCGGCCAAGGCCTCGGCCGCGACCAGCGTCCCAGCGAAATGCCAAACGCGAGGCAAACAAGTTTGCGTCGGGCCCGTCTTCAACGAGGTCTCGCAAAAGCTTCTCGCCGAGTTCGAGAACACGCTCGAAGCGATTCTGAAGTTGTTGCGAAAATTGACTCATTCGTTTGGAGAGTTTCCGGATGGAATGCCAAGGGATTCGGGGTCGGGGATCCCGTGGTCAAAGAACGGGTTGCCGATGACCTCAAAGAAGATCTCGAGAAAACGATAGGTGAGCCCCCACACCACCCGGGGCTCGGGGCCCGCGACGCTTACGCCCGGGAACATGATCTCGCGTTCGCCGTACTGCATTGGGTAGGGCACGTGATTTTCGGGATGAACGAGATAGTCGAGTGGAACCCAGAGCGCATCGGCGACTTCACTCGGCTCGATCTGAATGCTGCCGGGTGAGTCCATTTCGTAGACATATGCGGAGACGATCATTTTGTTTGCGGCCGCGGCTCGGCCACTCAGGTCATCGAGGCGCCCGATGCACCGCGCGTCATCCAGGCCAATGCCAACTTCTTCAAGCGTCTCACGCTCGGCGGTCTTTTGCACCGACGGATCGCTCGGCTCGGCTCGGCCGCCGGGAAAGGCCATATGGCCCGACCACGGATCCCCGTCTCGTTTGGCCCGCTCGATCAACAGCACCTCAGTCTCCGGCCGGTCGTTTCGCAACAAAACCGTTACCGCAGCCATCCGCATGCCCTCAGTCGGGCTCAACTCGGGCGTGTAGGCGGCCAGCCGGTTTCGAATGTTGGGGAGCTTCAGCATGGCCACACCATAGGGAATCCCGGGCAATTGCCATGCCGGGGCCGGGACTTGGCGAGCAATTCGGGCTAGCTTGCCGCCGATGGCAGACCTCCTCGCGCAACGTCCCGACGCAAAACAGATTCTCGCCCTGGCCCGCAAAGACAAACGCGGCGCGGCGGCGAGCCTCATTGGCCTTCCCCTCGACCAGCAGGTCGAGCTCGTCTGCGAGACACCGCTGGTGCGACGCGCCACGATGCTCGAGTTGCTGGAAAAGCCCGAAGACGTGATCCCCCTCATCCCGGAAGCCGAGTTGGTCTTCACGGTAAAAGCGGTCGGCGTCGTCGACGGCAGTTGGATCCTCGAATACGCCACCACACCCCAACTGGTTGCCTGCGCTGATCTCGACGCGTGGAACGGCATCGCACCCGATGTCGATAGCCTCGGCTCCTGGCTTGCGGTCTTCGCCGAAGCCGGTGACGACACCGTACTGCGCGCCGGACAAGGCATCGATTCAGAACTTTGGGTGCTGTATTTGCGCGACCGCATTTGGGTCGAGTTGAAACCCAATGACGATGAGTCCTGGCAACCGCCCGAAGGCGGCGCGACCCTCGACGGGCAGTTCTACTACATCGCGCGCAA
>JBLHOB010000219.1:0-5770 GCA_047619425.1 Myxococcota bacterium | reverse complement strand
TTTGTGGACGACGAGCACTACGCGGTTCGCGAGCACAATGACCGTGCGGGTGCACTCGTATTCAAGAGCATCCGCTTCACGCAACCGCACACCGTGAGCTTTGATGGAGTCTTTCGGATCAGAGTGCTTTGAGAAGTACGTCGGCGACGCGCTCCTGCTGCTCGACCGTAATCCCCGGGAACATCGGCAACGAAAGAATCTCACCCGCAATCTTCTCCGCGACCGGGAAGCTGCCTTTGGCATATCCCAACGATGCGTAGGCGCCCTGCAAGTGACAGGGCGTTGGATAGTGAATCCCCGCCCCAATACCTGCTGCGTTGAGCTCGGCCAACACGCGATCGCGCTCCTGCACCCGAACTACATAGAGGTGCCAGACCGATTCGTTGTTTTCATTTACCTGCGGAAGAATCAAATCACTCGCAGTGCCGAGCAGCGCCTGGTAGCGCACGGCGGCCGCCTGACGTTCGCCGTTCCAACGCGCGAGACGCTTCAATTTCGCACGGAGTACTACCGCCTGAAGCGTGTCGAGGCGTGAGTTGAAGCCGATGATCGGGTGCTCGTACTTCACCGTGCCGCCCCAATTGCGCAGGTGACGCACCGACTCCGCGAAGGCGTCGTCGTTGGTAAGCACTGCACCGCCGTCGCCGTAGGCGCCGAGGTTTTTGCCCGGGTAGAAACTCACGGCGGCCGCGACGCCGAAACCACCGGCCTTGCAACCGTTGCGCACGGCGCCGTGGGACTGCGCTGCGTCTTCCATCACAGCGATATTGCGACCGCGTGCGAGATCTTCGAGTTTTTCAAAGGGCGCAATCTGTCCATAGAGATCAACCGCCAAAATGCCGCGCGTTCGATCGTTGAGGCGTTCTTTGGTCTGCGCGACGTCGATCAAGTGAAACTCGGGGTCGCTGTCGACAAATACCGGTGTCGCACCCACCCGGGTCACTGCCAAGGCGGTCGCGATAAATGTATTGGCGGGCACGATGACTTCGTCGCCGAGGCCGATCCCCTGAGCCCGCAGGATCATCTCGATCGCGTCGGTACCACTGCCAACTCCGATACAGTGACGCACGTCCGAGAAGGAGGCGAACTCTTCCTCAAAAGCACCAACCGCGGGCCCGAGCACAAAAGCCGTCTTGTCAAAGACCTGCTGAAACCCTGCCGCTATCTCATCGGCAACTTCCTGGTGCTGTAGTTGCAGATCGACCAACGGAATATTCATCAACTATCCACCAACGTTTCGCGGCCCTGGTCGCGCATCGAGTTTGTCATCGCGACCAACGTCTTGACGACATCAATGCCTTCGGTGCCCCCGGACATGGGCGGCTTGCCGTCGAGAATGCATTCGAGAAAATGTTCACACTCGGTCTTGAGTGGCTGAGTGACCGGAACTTTCGGGGTCACGACGTCGCCTTCGCGTACGATCATGCGAAATTTCTGAAACGTATCGACAAACGGAACCTGCGCTGTCTCGTCATCGATGTGCTTGTTGTAGATCTGCAGCGGCTCTTCTTGGTTAACGTCGTCGAATGTCAACATGCGCTTGTCACCGACCACGCGAATGTCACGAGTCTTGATCGGGTTGAGCCACGACGCGTGAAGGTTCACGAGGACGTCGTTCGGATAGCGCAACGTTGCAAACACCGCGTCTTCAATGCCCTTATTGATCCAGGCACCACCAGTCGCCGAGACACTCACGGGCCTCGCGTCAAGCCAGTAGCTCGCGAGTGAAATGTCGTGGGCCGCGAGATCAAAGGCCGCGTTCACGTCAACGCGAATCGGACCGAGGTTCGTTCGCACCATCGAGATATAGTAGACGCGCCCGAGCTGTTGCTCGCTGATGATCTTCTTTGCCTCTTGCGCCGCAGCGTTATAGACAAAGATGTGACCGACCATCAAAGTCTTGCCGACTTCGCGAGCGAGTGAATCCATCGCAACCGACTTGTCGACCGTGTCAGCGAGAGGCTTTTCGACTAACACGTGCTTGCCCGCGCGCAGTGCCGCAGTGGCGAGCTCGAAGTGCGTCGTTGTCGGGGTTGCGACAACCACGGCGTCGACGTTGGGATCGTCAAAGGCGAGCGCTGCATCGGCGCCGGTTTTCACGCCAGGAAAGCGCGCCTTAACCGCCGTAAGTCGATCCTGGTTTTGGTCGATCACCCACGCAACTTCACTGCGCGGGTCATTGTGAAAGTTGCCGATCAGGTTCGGGCCCCAATGTCCCGCGCCTATGACAGCGACGTTGATCATCTTTCCCTATCCATCCCTATCGCGTCCAACGGTCTCACCGCCGACGCGTCTTCAGTTAGCCCCGCCAATTGCGCTGGGGCACACAGCATGTTCGTGTCGGCCAAACGACCTACTTTCTGATCCCTAGACCCATCAAAACCAATGGCCGCAAAATCGACCACCAGCCTGTAATCGGTTTCATTTTTGTTTGTCCCAGCGCCTTGGGCGGATAAACCTTCGTAACTGGGACTTCGGCCGTCTTGTAGCCGCAGCGAATGGTTCGCAGATACAGATACGGTTCAAGTTCGTACTCATCGAGCCACTCTTGATTAAGGTCGATTGCCGGGTCTTCAAGCACACGGCGCGTCACCGCGCGAAAACCATTGGTCGACTCGGTCACCCAGCGACGTGCAACCAGCGAGAACAGCAGCGGATGAAGTCTCGTTGCAATTTTCCGATAGAACGGCATCGGCCCGAAGTTCGCGTCCTGCTTCAAAAAGCGAGAGCCCTGAACGAACTCGGCCTGTTCATCAATGATCGCGTCGAGCAACAGCGGAATTTCCTCGGGTGCGTCTTTGTTGTTGCCAGCCATCACGACCGCAACGTCAAAGCCTCCCTTTACGGCTTCCTCGTAACCCGCGCGAAGTGCCGCCCCAACACCGACGACCTTGCCCATCGTCAAGATGCGAGCGCCCAGCTCGCGCGCGACCTCGGCGGAGCGATCCGTCGAGCCGTCGTCAATGACGAGCATCTCGTCCACCAACGGCCTCGGCGTGCGTCTCACGACCTCGCCGATTTTGGTCTCTTCGTTTAGTACGGGCGCCATCGCGATGACGCGCAAGCCACGATACACAGCATGCTCCCTTAGGCCGCAGAGCATACCCCTCTGCAATCGTCCAAACAGGGTTTTCACCCCACACCACTCAACACTCCCGCACTGGCTTGCAATCGGTAAGAATCAGGTAGAGCATAAGCTCGTCGCACACTTTCGATGTCGCGTGGCGTGGCGTGTAAAACCACTCGGGTAGGAGAGACATGATCGGGGGCAAAGAAGGCCACCACGCTGAGGGCGAAACAACCCTCGAGGCGACACCCCGCCCGCTTTGCACGCTTTGCGGCAACACGGGCGAGCTTTGTTATCCCGAGTTACAGGATCGTCACTTTGACGCGCCCGGGACGTGGAGCCACCTGCGCTGCCCTACCTGCCATCTCGAATGGCTGAACCCGCAGCCCAGCACGAGCGGTCTCGCGTTGCTGTATGCCGACTACTACACCCATGCGGCACCAGAAGAGGGGGCGCTTTTCGTGCGCGCAATCTTGCGCGGCATTCCAGCAGCAAAGCAAGGCTACAGTGACTTCGTCGACGGCAATCGCGAACGCGTTCTTGGGCGAGTGCTGTCTTGGTTTGGCCCTCTCGCCGAAATGGGAAAACGCGGAACCCTCGGCCTCGACGCCGATGAACGCGGAGCGCTACTCGATTTTGGTTGTGGCGATGGCGCATTTTTGAAGCACATGCGCGGGCTGGGCTGGAGCGTATCCGGCGTCGAACAAGACCCCCAAGCCGCACAAGTCGCGCGTGATGCCCTGGGCGGTGACCCCATTCACGCAACGCTTGCCGACGCAAAAGCCGCTGCGCCGGATGGCTATGACGTCATCACCCTCTCCCATGTCATTGAACACTTACTCGACCCGGTTGCAACGCTTCGCGAATGTCTTGCCGGCCTGCGTCCCGGTGGACGCCTCGTCGTCGCAACTCCAAATACTGAAAGCCGAGGTCACGCTCGCTTCGGGCGCAATTGGCTTCACCTCGACCCGCCACGCCACATCTACTTGTTCAATGCGAGCACTCTTACCGAGATGACACGTCAGGCGGGGTTTCACGTTGAAAACGTCGAGACCCCAGCATCGTCGTCGCACTTTGTCTACCAGGCCAGCATGCTCATCGAAGAGCGAGGCGCATTGCCCGGTATCCGCGTCGAGGCGGTCACGACCTGGGGTGTGATTGAGAGTGCGCTCTTCTGGTTCTGGGAGTACGTGCTCAATCGCTTCGGCATGCGCTGTGGTGAAGAACTCTTGCTTACTGCTGTGCGGCCCAAGGGTGTCTCGGTTGAGGACTGCTAAACTGGGCGAACTTTCTGCAGAGCTGCATTGAGGCAATCAAGCAAAAAGCCAACCGGACCACGGACCGATAGGTAGAACGATGAATCCCGCAACGCCGCTCTCCCCGTCGATCGCAGTCGTGATCCCGTGCTTTCGAGTTCGGGACGCAATTCTCGATGTACTCGGCGCCATCGGTCCCGAATGCCACGCGATCTATGTCGTGGATGATGCGTGTCCGGAGAAAACCGCCGACCTCGTCGAGGCCGAGTGCCACGACCCCCGAGTGCGCGTTGTGCGCTTGCCCAAGAACAACGGCGTGGGTGGCGCGACGATCGAGGGCTACAGGCTCGCGCTGGAAGACGGCGCGGAAATCCTCGTCAAGCTCGACGGCGACGGGCAAATGGACCCGGCCCTGATCCCGCGCCTCGTCATGATGATTCAACTCGGTGAAGCCGATTACGTAAAGGGCAACCGCTTTTTCGAACTCGACGGTCTTCAGTCGATGCCGACAGTACGCTTGATCGGCAACTCCCTGCTCTCCTTTGTGAACAAAGTCTCTACGGGTTACTGGAATGTCTTCGACCCGACCAACGGCTTTACCGCAATTCACGCAGGCGTCGCGCGGCAACTTCCCTTTGACAAAATCGCCAAGCGTTACTTCTTTGAATCGGACATGCTATTTCGACTCGGAACATTGCGTGCCGTCGTGACCGATGTCCCCATGCCGGTTCGCTATGGCGACGAGAACAGCAGCTTGCGCGTTCACTCGGTGATCTTCGAGTTCGCGGGCAAGCACGTCGCCAACACCTTCAAGCGTCTCTTCTATAACTATTACTTGCGCGACTTCAGCATCGCGTCGGTTGAGATCATTGTCGGCCTGGTCGCGATGACCTTTGGCTCGTGGTTTGGCATAACGCGTTGGCTGGCGAGCATTTCGCAAAACGTTCCGGCGACCAGCGGCACCGTGATGCTTGCCGCACTTCCGGTATTACTCGGTGTTCAGATGATCCTCGCCTTCTTGAATTTCGACATTCACAACGTGCCGAGAGACGTTCTCCACAAACGCCTACTCCCCCCACACCCGAAGCCGTGAGCGAAACGCAAAGGCTCCTAGCCCCGGGCGCGCTGCCGCGTCTCGTGGTGCGATTCGTAGTTGCGATTGCGCTTCTAGCCTTTGTCATTCGTATGGCGCTTCCCGAAAGCGAGGCGGGCTTCGTCGCTTCAATTGCTGCGGCCTGGCAAACGGGCCCTCTTGAAGCCGCAACCTGGTTCGCGCTTTCGTTTGCCCTGTTCGGCGTGAGCTTTGCGATCGGGGCATCGCGCTTCTCGGCCCTACTCGTCGGCGCAGGGTTTTCGGTCGGGTGGTGGATGCTGTTTCGGGCCTACCTGGTAGCGGGCTTCTTCAATCTCGTTCTCCCAGGGGCAATCCTCGGTGATGTCTATCGCC
>JBLHOB010000218.1:0-5794 GCA_047619425.1 Myxococcota bacterium | reverse complement strand
TCCATGCTGGTGAAGCTCGACGAACATCGCCGGGCGCTCAAGTATCTGGCGCGAAGTCGAAGCGCTTCACCGAGCCATGCACCGACGCTCCAGCTGGAGGTCGAGATCTATCGCTATCTCGAAGAAGACGGAAATGCCCGCGCGGCATTGGTACGCTTGATTGACGTTGTTCCCCGGCATCCGTGGGCCGGCGAGTTAGTGGATTAGTTGGTGCAGGCCAAGCCCGCACCACAGTGGAACGTAAACATCATAAGGGAGAACAGAGATGCGACGACTCGTAGGCACCATCGCAGCATGCATGCTGCTCAGCAGCGGCCCCGCGCTCGCTGCAGACCCGCAGGTAGGCGACGCCGCGCCGGACTTTACGTTGCAGGGCACCGATGGCAGCACGCATAACTTGCGCGAGTACGTCGGCAAGAAAGCGGTCGTGATCGCGTGGTTTCCCAAAGCCTTTACTCCTGGCTGAACGGAGGAACTCAAATCGCTGCGTGACAGCGAGCAGGTCATTGCAAAGTTCAATACCGCCTACTTCATGGTTAGCCTCGACGAGCCTGAAAAGAACCTCGAGTTCGCCGAGTCGCTCGACGGAAATTTCCCGCTATTGAGCGACCCCGACAAAGTGGCCGCGAAGGCTTACGGTGTGCTGGGGTTTGCCGGGTTGTACGCAAATCGTTGGACGTTTTATATCGACATCGAAGGCGTGATTCGTCACATCGACAAGGACGTCAGTACTGAGACCGCAGGGCAGGACATTGCAAAACAACTGGGTGTGCTCGGCTTTGCGCAAGCCAAGTAGCCGGCATGCGTTAGGGACTGCAGGGTTGTCGTCGTGCACAGTCATGTCTCGGGACAACGGCGCCCCGTGCTTGCGAGCTGCGTCAATGCTGGTGTTGTGTCTGTGGTTGGTTGGCTGTGGCGGACCCGAATCCGAAATCCGCGCAACGTTGTCCGAGGGCGAGCGCGCGGTGTTCGACGCCGGCCAGCGGCTCTCGACTCCGTGTTGGAGTTGTCACGATTTATACGGAGAGCAGAATAAGGTCGGGCCCTATCTCGCGGGTTTGTATGGGCGTAAGGCCGCGGCGACCCATTACGCCGGTTATTCGGCGGCGATGAGAGCATCGGGCGTGGTTTGGGACGAAGGCTCGTTGCGCGCTTTTCTGGCCGGCCCCAACTCGTTCATACCCGGCACTACGATGGCCGCCAGCGGGCCCCGGGGCGCGGCTGAAATTAATGCTCTCGTATTCTATTTGAAGCATGTCACAAGCTTTGGGCGCGGGAGATAGGCGTCGAACGCGGTGCTGTGCGGTCTGATCGGTACGTAAGCTGGCGTCGCTTCTGCTCTAATTCGCTGGCGAGGTGCTGTTGATTGCGAGACATGCGGACTAAGCTGTTTGCGATTTCGGTTTGCGGATTGAGCGGGGGTCGCGAAACTCCAAGTGGCGGTCGGCGCTAAGCGCATGTCGTCTGGCACGGGCATTCGTCAGACTTGGCATCCATCAAGAACCATGAAGTGCGATGAAGGGGACCCGTCGGTGTACTTGAAAAATAGGCAGGCAGTCTTGCGCTGGTGTTTGCTTCTCTGTTCCGTGTTGCTGGTGAGCGCGCTTGTGCCCATATCTCAAGCGGTCGCGGACGACCAGGTCGATGGTATTGCCGACGGCGATGATGTTCCCGATCGCGTTGATGCCGACGTGGTTGCTGAGGCCAACAATGACGAGCACTTCGATATCGAAGACGTGTCCGAGTACGACTACATCGGCTGGACGCTACGTGTCGGCTTGGTTGGCGGTTTCCCGGACGGGCGCAAGAAGAGCGTCGATTTTGATCCAGGCATCGGATATGCGATTGCAGTTGGGTATCGGCAGAACGCCTACATGGCAGGCGAAGTTGGTATCAGTTTCATCTACGACGCAGACACCAACGATTTCGACGAAATCGTGGACGGTGCCAATAAGACAAAGGCCCTCCGGCAGTTTGAGGTGACCGTCAGTGCCAAGGGCTATCCGCTTGGGTACTTCGACGTAGAGGAAGTGCCGGACTGGATCCAGCCTTACGTGATTACGGGCCTCGGCTTCGGCGAGAGCCAATTTAATTCGACGAAAGAGAACCGCATCGTGATTCGCTTTGGCACCGGTGTGGATTTTGTGCTCACAGACAGGTTTGGTGCTTACGTCGATGGCGGGTATTCGCTGCTGCGAAGTTCTGTGCAGCCCAACAAGGGCTCAATCCTGAACGGTCAGGGCCAGATCAGTGCTGGTGGGACGGTTCGCTTTTAGCGTCGCGTGATGATGGCGACCACCGCAGGCGAAAGCATTGCGGCCCCGATTAGTCGATACTCGCGTCTCTGCGCGAAGCGAGGGCATGCTCGATGAAGGCTTCGTCAACGATTCCTTACGGTCGCCACTCGATCGATGAGAGCGACATCGAAGCTGTCACCGAAGTGTTGCGTGGCGACTGGCTGACGACAGGGCCCAAGGTTCTAGAGTTCGAGCAGGCGTTGGCCGACTTGGTGGGGGTGCCTCACGCGCTGGTCGTGAATTCAGGCAGTGCCGCTCTCCACGTGGCCTACTACGGTGCGAACGTGGGGCCGAGCAATGAGATTGTGACCTCGCCCCTCACCTTTGTTTCGACGGCAAGTTGTGCGCTGCATCTCGGTTCTCGGGTTCGCTTCGCGGACGTCGACCCGCGCACCGGCAACCTCGACCCCGATAGTGCGGATACCTATTTGAACGAAATTTGCCGCACGATCGTCGCCGTCGACTATGCGGGCCACGTGGCCGATTACGATGCGCTTCGCGTTGTGGCAGACAAGCACAATGGACTGGTTCTCTGCGACGGAGCGCACTCGTTGGGAGCACTGCGCAACGGCAAATCGAGCGCGCAGTACGCCGATGCCACTGCGACGAGCTTCCACCCGGTCAAGGGGGTCACAACTGCCGAAGGCGGTGCGCTCTTCACCTCGCGCAGCGATTGGTTTGAACGCGCGGCTCGCTTTCGCAATCACGGCGTCGAGCGCGACCCGAACAAACACCACAGCCAAGGTGGGGCGTGGTATTACGAAGTGCAGGCTCTCGGGCTGAACTATCGCTTGCCGGACGTGCTGTGCGCACTCGGCTTGAGCCAGCTCAAAAGGCTCGATCTCTTCTTGGCCCGCCGCCGGGAGATCGCAGCGCGCTACAGCGAAGAGCTCGCCGGGATCGCCGAAATCGAGTTGCCCTTCACCGAGCCCGGAGTCGAGCCGAGCTGGCACTTGTACGTCATGCGGGTACGCGACGCCGCGCGTCGCGAAGCACTCTTTGACCGTCTGCGTGAAGAGGGACTCGGAGTACAGCTTCACTACCACCCCGTGCACTTGCACCCGCTGTTTGAAGAAATGGGGTACCGCCCTGGCAGTTGTCCGGTCGCCGAAGACTTTGCAGCTCGAGCCATTTCGCTTCCGATCTATCCCGGCATGGAAGACGCCGATGTTGCACGCGTGGTTGAGACCGTTTCGCGATGTTGCGGCGAACTGCTTTGATTCGCGCGGGCCATCCCAGGCAAGCAAAGCCAAGGAGTACGTCACGTCGTGAGTGAAGAATGCCCTGTACGCAGCCCCGAACTGACGGTCTTGACCACCTATCGCCGAACGATTGAAGCCTCGATCGAACGAGTTTGGGAGAACGTGCTCGATTGGGAGCACTTGCCGTGGCTGCACTCGAGTTCGTTTGCGGGCATCGAGTGCACGGGGGCTGGTCCGTGGGGCTGGCGGGCGGACTTGCAGTACCCCGGCGTAACCGAGCGGGCAAAGCTCGAACTGTTGATTGACCACGACGAAGGGCAATACGTTTCACGCGTAGTCTCGGGGCCCGGTGCCCCGAGTGAAATTTGGACCCGTTTGCGAAGTGCCGGCGAGCGCTCGACCGATATTGTCGTCGAGTTCTGCAGTCGTGTGCCCGAAGGGGTCGAGCCCGAACAAATGGGGCAGGGCTACCGCGGTCTCTATAAGCAACTGTGGGACGAAGACGAGCAGATGATGCAAGTGCGCCAAGCAGAGCTCGATCGCCGGGGCTCGCCGCTAACCACAGGGGACCCAGTCGAGTGTGTCGAACTGGGTAGCATCGAGCACGTTTCCGCGAGTCTGCCGCTCGATGTCGATGCGTTCGGCGCGCGCATGCGTATTGCCGATGTCGACGGCACCTGGCTGCTTTATCCCCTCGCGTGTCCGCACTGGTTGGGGCCGCTTGACGCCAGCCCGATTGAGGGAGGCCAGGTCGAGTGCCCGTGGCACGGTTACCGCTTTGACTTGAATACGGGAGCGAGTTGCGACGGGCAGCATTTGCGATTAACGCTGCCTGCAAGCCTCGTCATTGACCGAGACACCGACCGGGTGTGTCTCGTGCCGGAGAACGCGAGCAGCAACGCATCGCGCGACTAGGGCACTCTCTGCGTCGCTCGAAGACTGCGCGGCGCGGTTACTCTGCGCCGGCCTGCCAAGGAGATGCCATGAACACCGACCACTGTCTCGTCGAGAGAGACGGCCCGATTTTGCTTGTTACGTTGAATCGCCCGGAGGCGAAGAACGCATTGAGCCCAGGCATGCTGCTCGGGATGTACAACGCATGGCGCTTACTCGATAGCGACGACGAGTTGCGGACGGCTGTTTTGACCGGCAAGGGAGACGTGTTTTGTGCGGGTGCCGACCTCAAGGCGATGGGCCCTGACCAGATCGATGACGAGTTTCAAGAGCTCATGAAGAGCGTGCCCGATATGCACTGGCAAGCGCTATTGCGGCATAACCGTCCAATGAAACCGATCATCTGCGCCGTCGAAGGCTTCGCGGTCGCGGGAGGCACCGAAATCTTGCAAGGCACCGACATTCGCGTGGCAGCCGAAGACGCCACCTTTGGTGTCACCGAAGCCAAGCGAGGCTTGTTTCCACTCGGTGGTTCAAGCGTGCGCTTGCGACGTCAGATCCCGTATACGATTGCGGCGGAAATGCTGCTGACCGGGCGACACATGACGGCCAAGCAGGCACTCGACGTCGGTTTGGTCGGGCGACTCGTGAAAAGTGGCACTGCCCTCGAAGAGGGGATCAAAGTGGCTCGGGAAATTTGCGAGACAGCGCCGCTGTCGATCAAGGCCTTGATGCAGATGCTGCGAGAAGTCGACGAAAGCTACAGCGAGGCGAGTGCTCTCGAAAAGGAACTCGAGATTGGCCAGCCCGTCTTTGCGACAAAGGACGCGCGAGAGGGCCCACGCGCCTTTGCCGAAAAACGAAAGCCAGTCTTTCGCGGCGAGTAGCGCCGGGATCGTGTGCGCTGTCGCTTTGCTTCTTACCTGGCGAGCCTATTCGGCCAGCTTCGCAACCAATTGATCGCGCAAGTCCTTCTTCAAAAACTTGCCCGCCGCGTTGCGCGGAAGCGGCTCGCTGTGGATGTCCACGCGACTCGGGATCTTGAAAGCTGCCAACGGCTTCTTTAGGAAATCGCGCAGCTCCTCGGGGTCGATCGTCTGTCCCTTCCTTGGCACCAATGCGACCGCGACTTCCTCGCCGAGTCGGTCGTGCGGGATGCCGAAGACTGCAGCTTCGTGAATGGCTGGGTGGCTGTAGATTGCCGCTTCGACTTCGGCCGAGTAGATGTTCTCGCCGCCGCGGAGCACCATGTCTTTGGCGCGATCTTCGACAAACACAAAACCTTCGTCGTCCATTCGGCCGAGATCGCCACTGTGGAGCCAACCGTCGGTAAACGTCTCTGCTGTGGCTTCGGGCTTGTTCCAGTAACCGCGAATCAAGTTGGCGCCCTTGAAGAAGATC
>JBLHOB010000217.1:0-5799 GCA_047619425.1 Myxococcota bacterium | reverse complement strand
GTCATGGTTCGTCACTTCGTGGAGCGACCCAAAGGCCAGTTCCTATCGACGCTCGCCTACCGCGGCATGCCGAGTGAAGCGCCGTTTGTCGTGCAAGAGCGAGGTCTCTCGTTTGAAGTCGACACGGGTCTTAGCGAACCGTTTCGCTCGAGGCCCGGCTTTGGCCTCTACATCGACCAACGCCGCAATCGTGAACGCGTCGCAAAACACATCCGCGCGGCGGGCGGTGGCAAGTGGCTCAACCTCTTTTGCCACACCGGTGCCTTCAGCGTCGCAGCACTCGATGCGGGTGCTGACCAAGTCACCAGCGTTGATCTATCCAAACCCTACCTGCGAACCCTCGAACGCAATCTCGAGCTCAACAACATCGCACCCAACCGCCACACCAGTATGAAAATGGATGCTCAACGCTACGTCGAAAAGTGGACTTCCCGAGATCGCTTCGACGGCATTATCCTCGACCCGCCCACCGCGGCCGCGGCGGGCAAGCAATTTTGGTCGGTGCGCAAAGGACAGGCCCAGCTGGTGGAACGCTGCCTATCGCACCTTGCGCCCAAGGGCGCACTGCTTGTTTGTCGCAATGATCACGGCGCAAAGGAAAGTCTGCGCGACCTGGTAAACGCCGCGGCGAAACGCGGCGGCGTCAAACTTCAGGCCGTCGGCGAAGCGGGGGCCGGGCCGGACTTCCCCTCCCTCAAAGGCTTCCGAGAAGGCGATGCATTCGATGGCGTGATCGCGACGCGAAAGTAATGGGGCAACCACCGCCCGAGACCGCACCTCCAAACTCGGAACGCAACGCCTACCTCGACACCCACACCACTCCCCGCATGCAACGCATCGCCGAGTTGTGCCTCGACGGAAGGCCGACGTGGGACTTGTGTTGTGATCACGGACTGATTGGCCTGTGGGCGCGGCACGTGCGCAAGCTTCCCTCCGTGCACTTCGTCGACAAGGCTCCCGCCCTCATCGATCTACTCGAACAGAGACTTCACATGCATGCCGATACGGAGGGACTCTTCTTCCATCGCTGTGACGCAACGACCCTCCAACTGGGCGACACTCCCAGTAACATCATCGTCGCCGGTGTGGGCTTCCGCGCGAGCCAACGCATCGTTAAAGCCACCGCGGACCCTCAGCACGGTCATCGCGTCATTGTCAGCGTGCATGCCGAGCCCAGCCTAGTGCCGCCGGCGATGATCGCGCTGGGTTGGCGACTCGCAGAAATGGTGACCGTCGAAGAAAGAGGTCGAACGCGGATCATCACGGCTTGGGATGGTGCGCGCAGCTAGCCCAGTACAGCTCACTCGTGCGAGCTACCGCCAGCGTGAAAGGTGCCCCGGGGTAGCTGCCTCGATTGTCGCGCCGTGCAAAAGCACACCTGCTAGCGGTGCCCACACACACGGCGTTAGACTCTTTTGATGACCAGCACAGCATCGCCAACAGGCATCGTCGAAGCGCCTCTTGCGTACCTTTCCGAGCCTCCCGCGGCCAAGCCTGCCTTCTACATCAACATGGCCGTGCCCGAGAACCCCCGACGCGGGCCGCAGCTCGGCCCTCGCAACATGCCCATTCAAGACGCGAGGCAGCTATCACAAGCGCCATCGCTCGAAGCGGAAGGGGTTCAACTTGTAGACGCGAAATCTTCGTTTCGCACCGACCACAGTTTTTACGAACCCGACGAAGTGCGCGCGCATTACTATCCCGAAATCGAAGCGCTGGTGAAGCAGGTAACCGGTGCCGACCGCGTCGTCGCCTTCGATCACAACCTTCGCTCAAAAGATCTCGCGAACGCAAAGCTCCATGAAGCACAAATGCCAGTCGTCTTTGCACACAATGACTACACCGAGACCTCGGGCCCTCAACGCGTACGCGATCTGCTGCCAGACGAAGCGGAGTCGCTACTCCAGAAGCGATTCGCGGTCATCAACGTCTGGAGGCCTACCCGCGCCCCTGTTGAGGAGTTGCCGCTCGCAGTGCTCGACGCCCAAAGCATGGGGGACAACGACTTAGTTTCGATGGATCTCATCTACACCGATCGCGTCGGCGAAATTCAATCGCTGCTCTACGACGAGAAACATCGCTGGCTCTACTACTCGCAGATGATGCCCGACGAGGCGATGCTGCTGAAGTGTTACGACTCGTCCCGCGACGGACGCGCCCGTTTCACCGCGCACAGCGCCTTCGAACACCCCGACACACCCGCCGACGCAACCACGCGGGAAAGCGTCGAAGTCCGCACGCTGGCTTTCTTCTAGACCGCCCTGCCGTGCAAGCCCGACTACAGAGAAGTCTTTTGCGCTGCGTTTATTGGCGATAAACCTGTAGCCACTCAATCCCGACCGAAACGGTTCACACGCTCGATTGGTCCGATGCCCTGATTGCGATCGCGAACGTCGTGCGTCGCTAACGCTTGCGATTTGGGTCGGGCTTACTCCCCGAGACGACACCCGCTGCCCGCAGCTTTGCAATCTGTTCCGCGTCGAGCCCCAGTTCGAGCAACACCTCATCGCAGTGCTCGCCCTTGATCGGTGCGATCGGCTGTTGCTCCGTTGCGGTCTTCGAGAAGCGCGCGGCCGGCGCACAGTCTCGCAGCCGGCCCGCACTCACATGGTCGCGCTCCGTAACGATGCCGTTGTGCAGGATCTGCGGGTCTTCAAAAACTTCATCGAGACTCAGCACCGGGCCACCGGGAACATCTTCTTGTGCCATGCGCTCGAGGATCTCGGCGCTGGTCACCTTTTGGAACTCGTCGTAGAGAATGCCCCCGAGTTCTTCCATGTGCTTCGCCCGTTCACCGCCGGCGGCAAATCGAGGATCGTCACAGAGTTCGCCGCGATTCAATGCGCGGAAGAGTGCGTGCCATTCGTTGTCACCCCCTGTCCAGGTAATGACGTGGCCGTCGGACGTTTCGGTGAGGCGGTAGCGGTCGTACAGGGCCGGGCCCTCAAGCACACCGTCGCCCATAAAAGTGTGCTTCATCATGCCGTCGGGAAACAAGAACGCGAGCCCCACGTCGAGCATGGGTACTGCGATCTTTTGGCCGCCTGCGCCACGCTCCCGTGCGAAGAGCGCCGCGGTGATCGCTTGTGCGGTGGTGTACGAGACGGCCTTGTCGACAACCGCATTGCGGATCAAATCGGGGATTGGCACTTCGGGGTTCTTTTGAATGGCGACATGGCCGCTCATCCCCTGCAAAACAGGGTCGTAGGCCCGACGCTTCGAGTACGGGCCCGTCGCGCCGTAGCCACTGATCGAGCAATAAATGAGTTGGGGGTTGAGTTCGAGCATCGCATCGCCCCCGAGCTTCAACCGATCCATCACGCCTGGGCGGAAGTTTTCGATCACGACATCTGCGCCGCGGACGAGATCTTGAGCGATTTCAAGTCCTTCGTCGCTTTGCAAGTCGAGCACGATACTGCGCTTGCCGCGGTTTACGTTGGCAAACATCGAGGTCAAGCCGCCGCGGCGATACCACTCGTTGCGAAGTAAGTCGCCGCGTCCGGGAGGCTCGACTTTAATCACGTCGGCACCCTGGTCCGCCAACATCATTGCGGCGAGAGGGCCCGAGATTACGGCCGAAAAATCAATCACGCGAATACCATCGAGAGGCCCCGGCATCGCTAAACCACCCGCTGACGCAGCACGGAACACCCAGTCTGTGCAGCAGCCCGAGAACCGTCGGCGAAAGTCCGCACGGTTTCCGCGTCGTGTTGAGCGGCGTCGTAAAGCACCACGGCGATGACATCCCCTCGCTTGAGAAAGGTCGTCTCGCCAAAGTCGGTGTACCGGGTCGCACCGATACTCACCAATGCTCGCGCGGGTCTGCCCGCGACATCGAGCCAACGGGGGATGTCCTCGAGCGGCCCTTCATCGACTTGCCCGTTCATCTTCTCGATCAGCCAGTCGACGAGACGCTCGCCATAGTAGGAGTAGCTCGTCACCGCACTGTCCACGCCGTAGTCGGAAAGCTCGCCATCGCGCAACAAAAAGCAAGCGAGGCGATAGCCATCGAGGACCCCGCCTTCAGCAAAGCGATCGATCTCGACGCGCTGGGCCGAGGTGCCCTTCGTGCTTGCTCCCCAGTTCTTCTTCTCGCTGATCTTGCGTGCGCCTTCGCGGCGAATGGAGCAATCGTTGTGCGCCATTGCAAAGCGCGGCACCAGCTCGACCACTTTGTCCGCCTCGTAGATGATGTCGCACAGCAGCGCGACCTCGGGTTCGATCTGATGTTTTTCATCATCGGAGCCAAGTACCAAAGTGTCCGAGGAAACCGGCATGCAGTGCAGGAAGTGATCGCCGGTTGCCGGAACGTAGAAAGGAAAGACGCCTTTCGGAGCCGTCGCGTCTGCGATCTTCAAGTCTTTAAAGTCGCTCGCCTCCCCGGCCTGCTCGAGGTGGCCGGCGAAGTTGCCCGCAACACCCAGACCGATGGTCCCCTGCATCTCTTTGTCCCAACAAAAGCTCTCGTCACTCACCGTTTCTTCCTCTCAATTGATCAAGCGCGGGAACGTAGCGGTTGGCGCATTCGCCACACACCGGGCCTCCGACTTGCACGCGACTCAGCTGCGGCGCGCATCCATGCGAATGATCGTGCGATCGAAACGCTCGGCCTCGGGCTTGGCGACCTGCGCTTTCCAAAAGTCGTACTTGGCGGCCAATGCTTCGACAGCCGCCGCTGCTTCTGCAGGGTCCTCGACAATCACGGCCTCGCGCTCGTAGATCTGACCCCCGATTTCCAATCGCACATGCGGGTTCGACACGACGTTGCGATTCCAAAATTTACCGGGCCATTGCCCACCCGCGAAATAGACAGACGGCACATAGAGCGTGTCGCCAATGGCCGCGCAGACGGTTGTGACCGAGTGTGGGACGCCGTACCAAGTTGGGGTCTCGAGGTAGATCTCCTGGTGTGCGTCCGAGAAGGACCAGTCCGCAACAGCGCCAGCCACGACTTCGGCGCTGAGTCGCAGCCCGGGGCGTCGATCCTTCGGGTCGATGCAGCCCACTTGCGACAACACCAAAAGAGCGGCTAGCGCCGCCAGCAATACGCGAATCTTCATTTTCTCTCCGATTTAGCTGCGTGGTAGTGCCACGCGACAGCTCTTTATTCCAGCACGATCACACGTGCCACGGACGCGAAGTAGGTTCCGGCAAACATCACCAGCCTGCGGCCAACCTACAACTGCGCCGCCATTCACAAACCCAGGAGCTTTGACACGCATAAACTCGTGCCGATGGGCGAGACGCAGAGCAGCCTACATGAGTGAGTCGAGCACCGCTGGTCTGTGAAACACATCGCCGCCCCGCCCGGGGCGCACTGTAGTGTTTCACAACAAACGGTGACTTGCCTAGCTACCATGTAGATCGGCGACTTTGCGTCGCTCCAGTGAACCCGATGGCGTAGTGCGAGGGGATAGCCGCTACGCGTTCAACAGACCCAAGCCTTCATGCCATAACTTATGTGTAGAATTTTGACATGGCTTCTTGGAACAATTGAACCCTCTATACCGCTCGGGCATTTCACGCACTCCGACGCCCAACCCATCGCGGAGAGAAGCGTAAAAAGCACTCAATTCATTCCGCTTAAGCGACGCGGGCCGGGCAGAGTTCGATCTGCAGGAATACGCAGAGCGCCCAATGCGCCAGCACAAAGGCAGCTCCGCACGAGCGGTATCGCAGTCACAGGCTGCTCCAAATCACGCCCCGCAACTCTCTACCGGCAAAGCGAAGTCTAGGTCCGACCGCAACGCTGTGAACCCAATTCAATATCACCCTCAAGGAGCACTAGCAGCATCCCCC
>JBLHOB010000216.1:0-5814 GCA_047619425.1 Myxococcota bacterium | reverse complement strand
CGCCGTGGCCGGCAATGAATTTGGTCGTCGAGTAAATGACGATGTCCACGCCGTGCTCGATCGGGCGAAGCAGGAACGGCGTCATGACGGTGTTGTCACACAAGGTCGGCAGTTTGTGTTCGTGAGCGATGTCGGTGATGGCCTTGAAGTCCGGCACGTCGTTCTTCGGGTTGCCGATGCTTTCAAAGTAAACGCAGCGCGTGTTCTCATCGACGAGTTCGTGGATGGACTCGGGGTTGTTCGGGTCGAAGAACCGTGCCTCAATCCCAAGGTTCTTGAACGTCTGGGTAAACAACGTCCACGTACCGCCGTAAAGACTCGTCGAGGTGATGAAGTTTTGTCCCGAGTGACAGATCGTGAGGATCGCCGCGGTAATTGCGGCCTGGCCTGATGCGAAACTCAAGCCCGCTGCTCCGCCGTCCATGGCCGCCAGTCGCTTTTCGAGGACATCATTGGTCGGGTTCATGAGGCGGCTGTAAATGTTGCCAAATTCGGAGAGCCCGAAGAGATTTGCCGCGTGCTCGGTGTCGTTGAACACATAGGAGGTCGTGGCGTAAATCGGTACGGCGCGGGAGTTGGTGGTTGGGTCTGCTACTTGGCCCGCGTGTACGGCCAGCGTGCCAAGTCCCTGGGGTTTCTGTTCGTCGCTCATCGGTGTTGCTCCTCTTTCGATAGGCCAGTTGTCATGGGCCAGATTCGGCGCGAGCCACGGGGGCCGCGGGAGGTAGAGGATATCCAACGGGACGCAAGAGTGTAAGAGCGGTTGCGGAGAAC
Organism: Myxococcota bacterium; assembly: GCA_047619425.1. Lineage (GTDB taxonomy): Bacteria > Myxococcota_A > UBA9160 > UBA9160 > UBA4427 > DUBZ01. The sequence goes on along the minus strand of JBLHOB010000216.1, from coordinate 5,040 downwards.
TGGGTCCGGAGAGTTCAACGCGAGCTTCGGCGCCAGCACGCGCGTAGATCTACCTTTTCGTGCGTGACGTGTGTTGATGAAACTTGCTGAGGCTTCAGGGGGAGGAGGCCAACGCATATTGGAAGGGCGGGTCGGTGGGAGGTGACTTCGCAGGCGTCGCCGCAATCACTCGCTGTCAGCGCCCGGGTTGAGAGGAGTCTAGAATTAGCTTGAGTTAGGACCCGCGCGCAAATAGAGAGGCGACCTCATCGGGTGCGGCGTCAATGCGTGCAAATTCGACAATGACTTCGCCGAGGGGTGTGCCCGCGTGTAGCAGCCGAAATGCGTGAGCCTCAATTGAAGTGATCGGTTCGGTAGCAACGTCGAAACCAGAGCGGTAGACGAGAATATCGCCACCATCGGCCTCAAGGTGGATAAGGAAGGCCACCGTTTTACTGATGTGGTTGGCTGACACTTGTCTGCGCCTCCGGGTCAAAGGGCAATACGCAACCCCGTCATGATCAAGGGAAGGCTCAAGTGCGGGGTGATGCTGAGCAAGGAGATTGAAGCCGACCCATGCCGAGCTGATCTCCGGGTTTTGTCTCCATCGTTCGCGGCAACAGCGAGCTTGGCCACGTCCACCTTCGAGTGCATCCAAATCGTTGCGGGGGGCACTCTTGCGACGTCATGTGTTAGCCCGCTAATGGCGTGGCAACGGACTATCGGACGGAGCGACTAGGATCGGGTTCGAAGCAACTTCGGCGCCCCTTGCTTCTTGCTCGTCGATAGTCCGCGATGCAACACGATCCTGCTACCAACGTCATGGCCCTGGGCGCGTGCCGGGTCGCCCGATCTTTCGTAGCGGGTCGTGGTGCGAACTTTCGGATGACGGCGCTTGAAGTAGTTGTCGAGGCCGGGGTCACCCACCCAGATCAGCCCATTTTCCGCTTGATCCTTCTGTTGGCTGTCGAGTTGCTCGCGGAAGCCGGACATCACGCCGGCTGCAAAGGCGCGGCGGTCTCGATTGCTGCTGATCCCGATTGTTTTCTTGTGTTCGCGCCAGAGATGTTGCGCAGTACGCATCAAGAAGTCGTAGACGTAGTCGGCGAGCTCGATGTTCTCGCTCCGGCCACAGACTTCAATGACTCGACCGTACTTTTTATCGAGCGGGCGATATGCGTAAACCCAGATGACGTCCACGAAGAAGTGTTCTTGCAAGATGGTGCTCAACATCGATTCGGCTTCGCTTACCCGGCCAGTGACGCGGCCGATTTGGCGGTGGGTATAGCCGTCGTCTCGTTCGATATTCAGTTGATCGATGTTGTGACGCAGCATCAAGCGTTGGGCAATGCGAGTTGCCGACTGGGCTTCGTGTTCATTTGAGCTCTGGGCGAGGGACAAGAGCTTTCGAATGCGGTCGAGCACGGGGTGTTGAGCGTCGCCGTCGCTGGGGTCGGCTGCGGCGCGAAAGTCTATGCCGCGTTCGCGGCATACCTTTCGAAAGGCAGCACCGTGTGGCGGCTCGCTCAGCTCGGCGAGCACCTCGTGCACAAACTGATGCGCCATCTCGTGCTTGAGAATCTCGATGGCCGAGCCCCAGCCGTGGTCGAGCAAGAGTTGGCTCGCAATCTCGATGGTGCGTCGCTCGGGATCCCAGGCCCCCAACCGCAGCTTGGAAGAGTCGCTCAACTTCAAGACAGGCGGGCGCAGTGCCGCGCCGAAAAGACTGTGGTTGAGTTCGCGATAACTCGCTTGCAGTGCTCGCAGTGCTGCCGAGGCGAATTCCCCGTGAAGGGTTGTGTCTTTGTCGCGCGCCATAGCGTCGAGCCTAGATGATGTGTGTGTGTGGGGCACCGGATTCGGGGGCAAAAGTGATGGGCCGAGTGCCGAGCCTTACACTGCGAAGCATTCACTCTCTTAGGGGGTGGTTTTCCTCTTTGACATTATTTGCAATTTTTGTCAGCATTGGATTCCAACATGTTTCCAAGCGCCCTGAATTTACTAGGAGTCCCAAATGACGCAGTCCCGTATCCTGATCACCGGAAGCAACGCTGGCTTCGGTCGCCTGGCAGTCTTGAAGATGGCGAGCGAGGGGCATCACGTGATTGCCACGATGCGGAATCTCGCAAAAGGCGACGCGTTACTGGCCGACTGTAAGGCGTCGGGCGTCGAGATTGAAGTGCGTCAGCTCGATGTTTGCGACCCGGCTTCGGTCGATTCAGCTCTCAGCGACGCGGCGGGCATCGACGTGTTGATTAACAACGCGGGCTTCGAAGTGCAGGGAGCCGTCGAAATGATCGACGACGAGTTGATGCGTCGACAGCTCGATACCAACGTGATGGGGCCGTTGCGCACGATTCGCGCTGTGATGCCGAGTTGGCGCAAGCGCGGCAGCGGTGTGATTGTCAACCTGAGCAGTGTCGCGGGCATTGTGGCTTCGCCTTACGGTGGCGCGTACACCGCTTCGAAGTTTGCGCTTGAGGGGATGAGCGAGGCGTTGCATTACGAGGTCGCGCCGGCGGGCATTCGGGTGCATTTGATCGAGCCCGGGCGTTTCTCATCCACAGATTTTTCCAACAATATTATTCACCCTGAGGGATGGGAAGGTTCCGAGCATCAGCAACGACAGCAGTCGTTTCGCGAAGCGCTCGGAAGCATCGACTCTGACGGCCCGCAGGACTCCCAGTTGGTTGCAGACGCTATCGCTCGCGCGGCAAGCGACCCCACGACCCCGTTCCGCACTCTTGTCGGAGACGACGCGCTGAAGATCGCGGGCGCGCGGGCGGCAACCAAAAGCTTCGAAGACTTCGAGGCGGCGATCCGAGCGACGATCAACTGGCATTCGTAGGGGCGCTGCGTGGGCGTTGGTCTTGCTAGGCGCTAGGTCGCGGCGATGTCCGCAGCGATGCTTTGCGCGAGCGCGGTGAGCCGGCGACGGTAGGCCGGGACTGAAGGTTGATCGAACTTGAAGCCTTTGGGTGCGAACTCAAGGATTTCCATCCAATCGGTTCGTTGCCGAATGGCGGCTGCGGAGCGTCCACCCGCCCCCGAGCGCCGCAGGTACTGTTCGAGGCCGTCTCGCATTCTTGCCATGACGACGACCATGGCCCGAGGTGCGTATTCGGTCTTGGCAGAGAGGATTTCCTCTCCGTGGTTCGACGCAGACATTCGCTCCCAGAGATCACCTTCGAAACGCTGTAAGTAACTGTCGAGTTGCTCGGCGAGGCTGCCGGGCTCGAGCAGCGCAGCCATAGAACGGTCCGCTGCGTTTTCGACCAGGGTGATGATCGCCGAGGCAAAGATGTCGCCCTTGTTGCGGAAGTATTGATAGAGCGCAGGGCGGGACATCCCGGCTTCGTCGGCAATGTGCGACATCGACGTGCCGGCAAACCCGCGAGCTGAGAAGACCACAATGGCAGCCGAGTGAATGATGGCGTGCTTCGGGTTCTCTGTTGCTTCCGCAGCTTCGGCTGACATGGTGCAATCGTGACACGAAATGCCCCCGCTGTCAGGAGCCCGCTAGTCGATACCGAGCAGCCTATAGGCGACGTAGCGCTGGTTGATGTCGCTTACATATTTGACCGGCTCAGACTTGTGCATGTCGAGCAAGGCGAGTTCGACATTGCGGAACCACTTGTTTGGGTTGAGCCCCATTTTCTGCGCTCGTTGGCGAGCGAGAATGATGCGCCGCGGGCCCGCGTTGTATGCAGCCAGTGCCATTCGCACTCGGTCGCGTTCGCGCATCTCGGCGTTGGAGTCGAAGTAGCGCTTCTTGATCCATTTGAGGTACTTGATGCCCGCCTGGATATTGTGTTCGACGTGTTCGGCGCCTTCGATGTTTGGAATGTCGATGTAGGGTTCCCGCGCAGTCGCCGATTTGACTTGGAAAAGGCCAATAGCGCCATAGCGATTGCGAGCCATCGGATCAAAGCGCGATTCTTGAAAGGCGAGTGCGGCCATCAGTCGCCAATCGAGTGCGTGCTTCTTGGAGTATTTTTTGAAGAGTGCATCGTAGTCACTCAACGTGCGCTTGCCGTCAGTGCGGAGTCGAGCCATCAAGCGTCGGTCAGCGCCAAAGTGTTTCTGAACGGCGAGGTTGCCCATCAGGCTGCCGTTGTCGTGGCCCTTGAGAAACTCGTTCATCTCCTTGGCGAGCGCAGTCGCCCCCGGTGTTGTCGCCCACGCGAGCGCGCCGTTCCGCCGCACCGGTAGGTCTTCCAGAATATGCAGGTTGGGATGGATCTCTATAGCGATCTCGGCGATCAGGCTATCGGCGACGGTGTAGTCGAAGTGTTCGGCGGCAACGAGTTCGAGGATGCGCTCGGTCTCGAGAGCTTCATCGACCGGTTGAATTCGCACCGGTGACTTCCCTTTGGAGATGAGTCTGCGATTTAGCGCAAGCAGGCTTGAGTGGTAGCTGCTGCTGGGGCGTACGAAGACGTCTTTGCCGGCAAGGTCTTCGAGTTTCGTGTGATGACCCGTATCGGCATGCGTGACGATGACCTCGTCAACCTTGCGATATGAATTGGTAAACCGAACCTTCTCAGCGCGTTCGGGTGTAACGGTAAGGCGAGCTGCAATGATGTCTCCCGCGCCCGCGAGCAACATGGGGATCATCTCGTCATGGTCGACGGGAATGAGTTCAAACTGGATGCGTAGATCGCCTCCTGATTTCCGATGCCGCTTGTTTAGGAAACGCGTAAAGCGTTTAACCATGTCGTACTGAAAGCCACCCACTTCACCGGCATGAATGAAGAAGTCGAAGGAGTTTCGCGAGGTCAAGACACGGAGAAACTTCGTTTCAAGGACACCCTCGAGGGAGGGCGCGTAGCGATCGGAGACATGAGCACCAAGAGGGTGGCTATTGGCTTGGGGCGACAGCGGAGCTGTGGCCAAAACGGGCGGGAGCGGCGGGGCCGTCTGAGGGGAAGAATTTTCGGTCGTTGCACTCGCAGCGATCGCGTCATTGTTGGCGACCAACGCGTCCTCGCCACCGCACGCGGGCAACCCTAGGGCGACTGCAAGCAGCGCCACTATCAGGGGCGCATTCAACGAAGCGCG
>JBLHOB010000215.1:0-5823 GCA_047619425.1 Myxococcota bacterium | reverse complement strand
GGCGCGCTGACGATCATGGTCGGTGGCGAGGAGGCGACATATCAAAGGTCGATCCGATGGCTGGATTGCTATGGGAAAATGCATCTTCGTCTGGGGCCGGCCGGTTCGGGGCAAATGACGAAGGCCGTCAACCAGATTTGTATCGCAGGCTTGCTGCAAGGTCTTTCCGAGGGGCTCAACGTTGCAAAGCGGGCTGGGCTCGACGGCAAGCGGGTGGTCGAAGTGATCTCGCAAGGCGCGGCGGGTTCGTGGCAGATGGACAATCGCCACGAGACGATGCTTGACGGTGAGTTCGATTTTGGCTTTGCGGTCGACTGGATGCGCAAAGATCTGGCGATCGCCCTCGGACTTGCCGAAGAGGTGGGAGCCGAGATGCCGGTGACAAAGATCGTTAATGACTATTACGCCGAGGTTCAAAAGCGAGGTGGTGGTCGTCTCGATACGTCGAGCTTGATCACGATGTTGAATCGCGAAAGTTGAACAGCAATGTTGAATAAGAATGCTCAATAGGAGCACGGCCTCAACGCGAGGGCTCGTGCGGATTGCTGCCACCCAGCCGCTGGCGGGCGCATTGCTTGGTTTGACTCTGCTCGCGCTATGGCCGAGCCAAAGCTTCGCCGCCCAGCCGCAGCACCAAGCCGGCTCCGCGGCAGTCGAGCGCGCAATCGCCTTGGAGAAGACCGCGATGCGTTGGCGACTCGCGATCGCGATGTCGGCACTGCTTCTGGTGTCGATTCCTGTTTTGAAGCGTCGGAAGTCGCGGCGTGAAAGCGATGCTGCCGGTGACGACGGAGCGAGCGATCAAGTCGAAGCTTCCCCGGAGAGCTCCGGGCGAGGGCTGGGAAGAGTGAGCCTCGGCCTGCTGATCGTTATCGCGTTGGCCTCATGCGCGTCGTACTACAACTTTTTTGAAACCAAGGGCGGTGTCGGCTTTAAGGACACGGACGTCTATCACTATTACATGGGCTCGAAGTACTTTTCCGAGGTTGGTTACTTCGATCTTTACCACTGCACGATACTGGCGCTGACAGACTCGGGGGTTAAGAACCGCTTTGAGTTGCCGAGGGTTCGCGACCAACGAACCCTGCGTATCCACACTCCCGCAACAACCTTGGCCTCGGCGTTGCAGTGTCGAGAGCAAATGCCCGACGCCCGGTGGGCGGCATTTGCCGCCGACGTGACTTGGTTTGACGCCAAGTTCAAAGCCGAGCAATGGGACATCCTGCTCAATGATCACGGTTACAACCCGAGCCCGGTGTGGAACGCGATCGGGAACGCACTTTCGTCTCGTATCGAACTCGGCTCGGCGGGCTTTGACGCCTTGATCAATGCCGACCGCATTCTCATGCTGGTCGCTTTTACTTTGATCGTCTGGGCGTTCAGCGTGGAAGCGGCGGCGCTTGCTGCCATTGCGTGGGGGACCGGGTTGCATTGGGGCTACGCGTGGATCGGCGACTCGATGCTTCGCAACCTTTGGCTCTTTGCCGTGCTTGCGGGGCTGTGCTTCTTGAAGAAACAGCGCATCGCGATTGGGGGCGGCTTCTTGGTCCTGGCGTCGCTACTGCGCGTGTTCCCCGCGATCTTCGTCGCCGGTTATGTCGTGCATTTGTTCGCGCGCATGCGGCGAGGTGAGTCGTGGCAGGTCGATGCTTTGCAATTTGCCAGAGGGGTCGTTACCGCGGGCGTATTGTTTTGCGTGTGGGCCGCGTTGGCATCGGATTGGGGAGCCATCGCGTTCGTGGAGTTTGGCGAAAAGATCTCCGTTTTTACCGACCAGAAGTCTCTCAATAAATTGGGACTCTCTTCATTGGTGTGGCGTTCGATCATGATGGGCACTGGGCACTTGACGACCAATGCGGCCGGGGGGGCGACGTTGGCTTCCTACTCCCCCGCCTGGCTGCCGGTTGTCATTCGTTGCGTTCAGCTTGCGGTTGCGCTGCCCGCATTGTTCTTGTTTTGGCGCGCAGCCCAGCGCGTGCGGGGCTGGGAGTTGGCTGCTCTTGGTTTCGCTTTGATCCCGCTGTTGAGCGATCCCGCCAACTACTACTTCGGTTTTGTCGTCTGCGGGGCAATCTTGGCGGCGCAACGTCCACGCTTGCAGGTGATCGTATTGGGGAGTTGTACGGCGTGGCTCGCCAACGCGTTGTGGTTCTACCGCTTGCCCGAGGAGTACCTCGGTGCTGGGCTGATTGCGGTCGCGTTGCCGCTACTCGTACTTTACGAACTGTCGCGCGGCGAGGTGCGAAACGTCGCGGATGAGCCTGGATCCAGCGCATTGGGCGACACCACCACCGCCAAAACCACCAAAGAAGCGCTCGCCTGAATTAGGGCTGCCCCGATGGTTGTCAGTCCCGGGGTGCGGACCGCGCAATGCCACTCGGGCCGGGCGGCATGAATAGACTCATGTGCGCAATCGAGAGATCGTCGTCGTCAACGTCGCCATCACCGTCGAGATCAAAGTTTGGGTCGTGGGGCCCATTTTGCGACGACATCGCGATCCACTCGACGTCACCACGTTGCGATAGCGGGTAAACGCCGCCCCATGAAGACGTGACGATGCCGTCACCGTCGACGTCTGCGTCGCACACGTTGCCGAAGCCATCGTGGTTGCTGTCGCGTTGGTCAACATTGGGAACAAACGTGCAGTTGTCGTTGATGTCGGGGATGCCGTCTTGGTCGCGATCGCCTTGCGGGTTTTCGAGAGGCTTTGCGCGAACCATCAGCGGGTCACCAACGTAGATGTTCATCCAACTGAGGTAGGGGACGCTTCGATAGAAGGCTTCAACGGCTCGCGCCCCCTCTGCGTAACTCGGCAAAAATATTTGCGGTCGCGGCACTCCCGATAACGCGGGCTCGTACACATGTCCCGCCGCACCCGCGATCCCGAGGTGCACCAGGTCGGCGACGAGCGATTGACCGTACTTCGGAGGGTGCGTGAAACTGCGCGCACTCGTGCTGACGAGGTCGTTTGCGATGCTCCTCGGCGCGAAGCTTCCCGGATAGTGCTTGCCCTTGATCTCACCGTAGTAGGGTTTTCCCGCATCGTTGCCGTCGTTGCTACCCCAGGACGTGTAGCCAGCGATCTCTTCGGCACCCGAGGTGAACGTTTTGCTTTGATCGTGCAGCACTTCTGCGCCCATGTGGCGCAGAATGTCGGCGGTCAGTGCGAGCCAGTACTTGTTCGCAATGCCGAGACCCGGGCCGCGAGTCGGGTCTTCGTCGACAACCCAATGGGGCGAGACGTTCTCGTCGAGCACCGCCGTGGCAGCGTCGATCAGCTGCTTAATGTCGACGGGGAGTTGAGTGCCGGGTTCAAGCTCGTTTCCGTAGCCCGTCAGCCTCGCCACCATGTAGCGAAGAGGTTCGTCGGGATGATCGTCGCGAAAGGTCTGAAATGAGGTCTTTGAATCGAAAAACGGATTGATGGATTCGCGAATCCCCGCGCTCCCCGCTGCCTCGCTAAACAGCAGGGACAACTCGGCGTCGACCGCAGCCTGGCTCGTTACACGCAGCCAATCGCTCAAGGTGCCCGTGGCCCCGTTGACGCGCAGGGGCACACCCTTGGTCGTGACGATGATTTCAATCGAGTCGCGCATCTCCCGCTCGTCGATCCAGGCTTCAAGGGGTTGACGTATCAGCGTTTGGTACTGCTCGGCGCTGATGGTTTCGTGGGAGCCATCGGCGAGGGTCGGGTCGCTAAGAGGGATTGCAAGTGCGACCACGTTCTCGTCGGGCACGTCGCGGGCCTGGGCGTAGTAGCTGCCGATTGCAACGGACACCGGGCTCTCGCTGTTGATGACGATGATGACTTCGCTGTGACGCTCATTCGAGCACCCACTCAGTACACTGAGCACGAGTGAGATGAGGACCAGCACCGTGCCAGCGCCGTGGGCGCCGGACAAACGAAGGCTCGAACCGTCGGGCCAACTCGCTCTACTGGCCATGCAGCTCAAGGCCTGAGTTGGTTTTGCGGTCGAAATAGGAAAAGCCCTTTCACGTTCGGGGGGGACTCGGTTGGGTAGGCGGGCCAATGGCGCTCGGCGCGCCGATCGTGAGTGTCGCGTTTGGTCGGGATTCTCACCACCCTAAAGAGGTGAAAGAGGGTGGCTGGGGTATTGAGGGTATGGAGCGGCCGTGTCCATGTGCTCGTTGCGGCGTTGGGGGCCGTTGATGAGACGCCTGTTTATTCGATGTTGTTCCCGGCACTCGCCAAACCCGTCACCCTCGATAGACTGGGCGTTGTTCAACTTGCGCGAGTGCTAGAGCGGGCGGGTCGCCAACGCGATGATCCGTCGCGAATCCGAGCCATTTGCAAGACTTTAAGAACATCCGCAATCGTCGCAACGGCGAACCAATCGAACTCGAACTAACAACACGCGCATCGTCCGCAAGCGGGCCACTCGCGCTCTGGAAGGATCCTCCTTGGCTCAAGAATTTGTCTTTGTGATGAACGATCTACGCAAGGTCGTGGGGTCGGGTAAGACCATTCTCGACGGGATCAACCTTTCGTTTTATCCCGGTGCCAAGATCGGTGTCTTGGGACACAACGGCGCGGGGAAGTCGACGTTGCTGCGGATCATGGCCGGCCTCGACGACGACTTCCTCGGAGAGGCGCGTCCGATCGGAAAGGTTCGCATTGGCTACCTACCCCAGGAGCCCGAACTCGACCCGACCAAGGACGTGCTCGGCAACGTCGAAGAGGGCGTTAGTGAAGTTCGCGATCTGCTGCAGGCCTTCGAGGATCTCAGCGCGAAGTTTGCCGAGCCGATGGAAGACGACGAAATGAACGCACTCCTCGAAAAGCAAGGTGTGCTGCAAGACCAGATCGATGCCGTTGGTGGCTGGGAGCTCGATCGCACCCTCGAAGTCGCGATGGATGCGCTTCGCTGTCCTCCAGCCGACGCCGACGTGACGACCCTCTCCGGTGGTGAGCGTCGCCGTGTAGCGCTTTGCCGGCTGTTGCTTGCCAAGCCAGAGATGCTGCTCCTCGATGAGCCCACAAACCATCTCGACGCCGAGAGTGTTGCGTGGCTTGAGCACTTCTTGTCCGAGTACCCGGGCACGGTCGTGGCCATCACCCATGATCGCTACTTCCTCGACAACGTGGCGGGCTGGATCCTCGAACTCGATCGCGGTGCCGGTATCCCGTGGAAGGGCAACTACTCGTCCTGGCTCGACCAGAAGAGCAAGCGCATGAAGGTAGAAGAGAAGCAGGAGTCCGCGCACGCGCGAACCCTGGCTCGCGAGCTTGAGTGGATCAACATGAGCCCGCGTGCGCGACAGGCCAAGGGCAAGGCGCGCATCAATGCCTATGAAGACCTGCTCGCGGAGGGCAAGGACCAAGCGATGAGCAAGGTCGAGATTGCGATCCCCGTCCCCAAGCGCCTGGGCGATGTCGTCGTGGTTGCGGATCAGCTCTCAAAGGCATTTGGCGACAAGCTGTTGTTTGACGAACTCAACTTCAATTTGCCTCCCGGTGGGATCGTCGGCGTCATTGGCGCGAACGGCGCGGGCAAGACAACGCTCTTCCGCATGATCGCAGGGGAAGACAAGCCGGACTCTGGCGAGTTGCGTATCGGTGAAACCGTCGAGATTTCTTACGTCGACCAGAACCGCGACACACTCGATCCCGAAAAGACCGTCTTCGACATCATCAGTGGTGGTGAAGATCGTATCCAGGTGGGCAACCGAGAGATTCCGTCCCGGGCCTACGTTTCGTCGTTCAACTTCAAAGGCACCGACCAGCAAAAACTCGTCGGTGCGCTTTCCGGTGGTGAGCGCAACCGCGTGCATCTAGCGACCTTGATCCGTCGTGGCGGCAAC
>JBLHOB010000214.1:0-5828 GCA_047619425.1 Myxococcota bacterium | reverse complement strand
ATCGGTTATGAGAGCCATCCTTACCCTCGCGCTGATCTGCCTCAGTCTGTCCGGCACCGGCTGTTTCATCTTGGATGAAATGGACAGTGGCGCCGCGATAATGGATAAGAACTCTGCCAGAGGGAACGCGGCCAACGCTGCTGCCGCCGAGGAGGCCGAAGAGGGCATGACTCTCTCCGACCTCAGGGCGCGCGGCGCTGGAGCACTTGGCGTGATCTCGGGCAAGGTCGAAGAGGCTATGCAGTCCGAGCCCGACCCGAACAACGTCGTGGTCAGTTGCTCGATCGATGGTCGAACGGAGTTCACCCGGAAGTTCGACTGCCAGAGTCGCGGCGGCCGATTGCTCTCGCGCTAGCCACGCCGGTAACTGCCAGAGGCTCTTTTCACAATCGATTGATCGCTCGTCTACTTTCGGAACCCGTGCAGATTCTCTCGCATCTGGGCCCGTTCTATTGAGTCTGCTATTGCCTGTTTACGCGAACGGGGAGAGGGCATGAGCGAATCAAACGTTGAAAAACCGAAGACCAACTACCGCGAGGACTATGCGGCGCCGGACTATTGGGTGGATCGCGTCGATCTCGATTTCGATCTGGACGAAGAAAAAACCCGGGTGCGAGCCACGCTTGCGGTGCGACGCAACGAGACCCTCGAAGGCGACGCGCCACCCTTCGTGCTTCAGGGTGAGGAGCTGACTCTCGTTCGGGTGGCTGTCGATGGTTGCGACCTTGCCGACCACGAATACACGGAACAGGGAGACACGCTCAGCATTGCGTCGGTGCCCGCCCAGTTTGAATTGGTAACCGAAGTCATCGTCAACCCCCGTGCAAACACGGCACTCTCCGGGCTTTACTGCAGCGGGAGCGGATTCTGCACCCAGTGCGAGGCGATGGGCTTTCGTCGAATTACCTATTTCCCCGATCGCCCTGACATCATGTCGCGCTACTCCACAACCATTACCGCCGACAACACGCGCTACCCGGTGTTGCTTTCGAACGGCAATCTGGTTGCGGACGAAACACTGCCCGACGATCGCAGGCGTGTGCGCTGGGAAGACCCTTTTCCGAAGCCCTCCTATCTATTCGCTCTCGTCGCTGGTGACTTGCGATGTCATCCCGGGAGCTTCGTGACGTGCTCGGGGCGCGAGGTGAAGCTCGAGATTTGGGTTGAGCCCGAGAATATTGAGATGTGCGACCACGCACTGGTGTCCCTGCAGAAGGCGATGAAGTGGGACGAGGAGAAGTTCGGCCGCGAGTATGACCTGGACATTTACATGGTCGTGGCGGTTAACGACTTCAATATGGGGGCCATGGAGAATAAGGGCCTCAACGTCTTTAACGCGAAGTATGTCCTGGCAAAACCAGAGACTGCGACCGACGGAGATTGTGAGGGCATTGAAGCCGTCATCGGACACGAGTACTTCCACAACTGGACCGGCAATCGCGTCACTTGCCGCGACTGGTTCCAGCTGACCTTGAAAGAGGGGCTCACCGTCTTTCGCGATCAACAATTTACCGCGGACATGACGTCGGCAGCCGTGAAACGCATCGACGACGTCAAGGTGTTACGCGCGGTTCAGTTCGCTGAAGACGCAGGGCCGATGAAGCACCCGATCCGGCCCGAGTCCTACATCTCGATGGACAACTTCTACACGTCGACCGTCTACAACAAGGGCGCAGAAGTGATCCGCATGCTGAACACGTTGCTCGGTGTGGAGGGCTTTCGTCGCGGCATGGATCTTTACTTCGATCGCCACGATGGGCAGGCCGTGACCTGCGATGATTTTGTGGCTGCCCTGGCGAATGCCAACGATGAAGACCTCGAGGGTTTCAAGCGCTGGTACGAGCAGCCCGGTACGCCGGAGTTGCACGTCTCGGGCGCGTACGACCCGCAGGCCGAGCGCTATCGCCTCACATTGCGTCAGGAAAACCCGTCCGCCGAGGGAGGCAACGAGGCAGCACTGCCGCTTCACATTCCAGTGCTGGTCGGTTTACTGGGTGCCGATGGCGCTGACCTCGCGCTTGCCGTTGAGGGTGGGGTCACACGCGAGCGAGGTGAGAGCTGCATTCTCGAGCTGACGGAGAAGGAACAAACGTTTGTCTTTAGCGGGATAGCCGAGCGGCCGGTTCCATCGATCTTGCGCGATTTTTCTGCACCCGTGCGATTGAAGATGGAGCGCCCACGCGAAGAACTGGCCTTTTTGATGGCCCACGACAGCGATTCGTTTTCGCGCTGGGATGCCGGGCAGGAACTCGCGACGGGACTGTTGCTTGAGATGACCGAGCAGGCGGGCGCCCAAGAGGGCCTTCACTTGAGCCCTCTGCTTGAAGACGCCTTCGGAAAGATCCTTTCCGACCCAAGGCTCGACCATTCGTTGCGCTCCCAAGCGCTAACCCTGCCGGGAGAAAAGGTGTTGGGTCAGGAGATGGAGACGATTGACGTCGAAGGCATCCATACAGCGCGCGAGTTTACAACGCGCGCATTGGCCCGGGCGCATCGCGACGCACTGATGGATCTCTATACATCGTTGGCTACAGCGCGCGAATACCGCAGCGACGGCGCATCCATCGCCGAACGCAGCATCAAGAACACAGCGCTCGCCTACTTGGCTCGCCTCGGCGAGCCCGAGGTCACGGCCTTAATCGAGAGCCAGTTTGCAAGCGCGAACAACATGACAGACTCCCAGAGCGCTCTCTCCTTGCTTGTGGACGTTGGTGGAGAGCACAGCGTGCGAGCCCTCGCGTCGTTCTACGATCGCTGGCGCAAGGATCCGCTGGTGCTCGACAAGTGGTTCTCCGTACAGGCAATGAGCACTCGCGAAGACGCCCTTGACGAAGTGATTGCGCTGTCGCAGCACGACGACTTCAGTTTGAAAAACCCGAATCGCATGCGCTCACTGATCGGGGTTTTCTGCGCCGGCAATCAGATTCGCTTCCACGAGGCGACCGGGCGCGGCTATCAGTTCCTCGCTGACGTCGTACTGGAACTCGACGCGATGAATCCACAGATTGCCGCCCGGATGGTGTCCCAGTTTAATCAGTGGAAACGCTTTGATGCCGGGCGCGGACAAATGATGAAGACACAGCTTGAGCGCATCGCCGCAAAGCCTGCACTGTCCAAGGACGTGTTTGAAATCGTTGGACGCGCACTCGGGGCGTAGGAGCAGGCCAGAGGCTAGTGATCCGCTGCGCGTTCGAGGTCGGCAAGAACCAGGCATTGCTCTTCCAGGCTTGCCGTTTCGGAGACCTCAACGAACTCGGCCTGCGCAAGTGCTTGGGCGAGGGGGATGTCTTCGTGCACTTCGTCGCGCAGGGCGTGGACCAGCTTGAGTGTCTCAAGCGCACCGAAGCTTTGGTTGAAGGCTCGGCCCCGATCTCCCTTGTTTTGCAGGACTTTTTCGATTGCCTCGAGGGCGCTGAGGGAATTGAGGATTCGCTTGAGTGTCGGGGCGTCCAGTCCGCGTCTACGCGCGGCGTTCTCGACTGCCTCCTCAATCTTGGCCCCTTCGTTGACGGCCACACAAGCGAGAGCATCGAGCCATGCGCCGAGCCAATCGAAGACTCGCGGATCGTAGACCTTGTAGACCTCGCCAGTGCGACTGCGCTCGCGACCCAGCCGAACCGCATTGCCGGTTCCGAAGGGAACACGCAGTGACTCTCGACCGCTGATTTCGATGGGCGCGCCACGCAAAGGGGCGACGGCACCGACCTTCGCCAGCTTGGAGAGCAAGTGAAAGTCTTCGGCGGCCTCGCGCTTTGGAAAGCCCCGCACTTGAGCGTAGGCGCGAGTGTTCACTGCGATGGTGCTGCCGATGGTGTGCATGGCATAGGACGAGCCGGCGTAGTGTAGGCCGAGGACGTAGTAACGCAGGAAGAGTTCGTACTCGAAGATGGTTTGATCGTGCGCCCTGCCCGGGGTGTCGTCGCGCAAGTGTCGGAAGTCATAGAGCACTGCGGAGGGGCCGGGCTTGGACGGGCGAGTCTGGGGAAGCGATTTGATGCGCTCCCAATAGTCCCCCGGTAAGAGCACATCGGCGTCGGTGCAATGGATCCACGGGGTTTTGATTTGCCCAAGGGACCAGAGTGCAAAAGCCAGGTCCGTGCCAATTTTACGAGCGAGGCCAACTCCCTGTTTTTTCGGCAACTCGAAACCGAGTTGCGTGCGATCGATCAGCAGGAGGTCAGTGGTTTCGCGGCAAAGCAATTGCGCGTGTTGCCCGATCTGGATCGTACCGTCCGGCAGAGGCCAAGTTTCGCGCACTGCCGCCAACAGTCGCGCGTTTGCAACGCGCGCCCAATCCGGGCAAAGCGATCGTTGATTGACGACGAGCACCACGAGAGCCTTTGCGCCCGCGCAGGTCGGGATGCTCTCGAGCGTCTTCAACGTCGAGGCTTCTTCGCCATAAGCCGGGATGACGACTACAGCGCCGTAAGGTCCGCCCACTTCGGCTAGCTGCGATGCGAGCTGTGCCTCGGGCTCGGCATGTCGCGCGAGATACTTGGTCTCGGCCTTGCCAAGCGTTGGGGGAGGGGGGGCAGGCATTGCCATCTCTCAGTGCAGCGCAGCGCGTATCGCGAGGCCGCCCATGATCTTCGCTTCTTCGTCGAGCAGGGCATCGAGCCGCACGTCAATTTTGTCATTACTGAAGTAGGTTCGGGCGAGTCCCGTATAGACCTCGTCGTGTCTCGCCTCAGAGGCCGCAATGGCTTTGTAGAACGAAGCCAGTTCCGGGTCGGTGAGGCCATCGGCGATCAGGCCAAAACGTTCGCAACCGCGAGCTTCGACGATGCCCGCAATCAGCAGGCGGTCGAGAAAATAGTCGTCACTGCCGGTGCGGATCAGTGTGCGCAGCTCGCGCACATAGGCGTCCTTGTCGTCCTTTGCGAGGATCAAGCCTCGAGCGGCTAAGACTTTGTAGACTTGATGAAAGTGGTCGAGCTCTTCTTTGGCGATCTCCATCATGGCGTCGACGAGTTCGCTGCGATCGGGATAGTGCGTGATCAGCGAGAGCGCGACAGCGGACGCCTTGCGCTCGGCGGCGGCGTGATCGAGCAGAAACGTGTCGAAGTCGTCAAGAACTGTCGCGAGCCATAGCTCGGGACTGGCGGCACGTAGGCGAAGCATGACGAAGGGGGGTCTCCGGTTGAAGTTGGGGGTGGGCTTGGCGTCTAGGGCGACCTAGGCGCAGGCGCCTCGTTGTGAATGGCAAGCATAGGCTACGCGGGGTCGCTTGCTAAGGCGGCGCGTCCGCGTCACCCTCTGATCCGCAGCACACGGCGTGTTTATACGACACGGAGCCGTAGCCACGTTTGCAACCCGGGAGATCGTTGAGGTGACACGCAATTTGTTGAGCCGAGCCTTCGGGCTTGTCGCGCTTGCGGGTGTTCTTGCTGGGGCCTTTGCTTGTGAAGCAGAGCGCGCGAAGCCAGCGCCCTTGCGCTTCTCCGCGATCCCGGATCAAGATGAGACCCGCTTGCGAGAGAAATTTACGCCTGTCGCTGCATACCTGAGTGACGCACTTGGGGTGCCGGTCGAGTATGTGCACGCAACGAAGTACTCCGATTCGGTAGACCTGTTCAAGAACGGTGACATCCAGCTGGCTTGGTTCGGCGGCTTGACCGGTGTGCAAGCTCGCCACGCAGTGGCCGGGGCGCGTGCAATCGCGCAAGGCGCGGAAGACCCCGAGTTCTATTCCTACTTCATTGCGCACGCGAGCACGGGGATCGAGCGCAGCGGCGACTATCCTGTGGCAATCGCGGGCAAGAAGTTCACCTTCGGCTCGATGGGCTCCACGTCGGGGCGATTGATGCCCGAGTCCTTTATCCGGGAGA
>JBLHOB010000213.1:0-5851 GCA_047619425.1 Myxococcota bacterium | reverse complement strand
TGGCAGTTTGCAAGTGGGTCGGGGCATGCCGAGTTTATGGGGGGTGGCGCAATCATCATGCGCGACGGCGCACCGGCACCAATTGGCGAGGACGGCAGCCTGCCGATCGTCGGTTTCTTCGTCCCCGTTGAGTGCGCCACGCTCAAAGGCAACTGGGACACGATGGGGCTGCGCGGCACGGGAAGCTACGACTACGAGATCCCAGAAATGTTCGTCGAGCAAGGCGCGACCTGGAACATCAACATGGGCTATTCGCCGCACAAGAGCGGCGCGGAGATCTACGCCCTCGGGCCGCAGGCGTATGGCAGCATCGGCTCTTGCTCGTGGGCGATCGGTGTCGCTTCACGCGCACTTCATGAGATCGCAGAAATCGCCAAGGCGGGCCGCACGCGAATGGGCTCGTTGCCGCTGCGCGAGCAACCTGAGTTCCAGCGCAACTTCGGCTTTCACAAAGTTGCAGTCGAGTCCGCGCGCATTCAGCTCAAGAGCATCTACAACGATGCGATTGCGCTGTTTAAGAGCGGAGCAAGCCCGGACGAGTGTGCAGACGCCGTATGCCGAAGCAAAGCCCATGCGAACTACATTGTGAAGCAGGTGGCGAAGTCGGCTGTGGTGTTCGCCTGGGAAGCTTCGGGCAGCGCCGGTATGCGAAACCCGAGTCGATTGCAGCGATGCTTCCGCGACATCTATATCGGCGCGGGCCATCAAGTCTTCGACGACCGCGGCTACTGCGAGTTTGCCAAGCCGTCGGTTGGTGTTGAGAGACTTCCGTTCTGACAAGTACGCTTCGAGTTCCAGTAAGATCGTGATGCCCAACCGACGGCACCGATCCGTCGCAGAAAGGAAACGCCATGCCCGCCCCTCGCCCTCCGCAGCCCGCCACGCCTGCCCCCGATGCCTTTGAAGTTCATCGCGCACAAGTCGCTGACGGGATGAACCTCGCCTACATCCGCGAGGGCGTTGGCGGCTATCCGCTTCTTCTCGTACACGGCTATCCGGAGACGAAGCGCGTTTGGTGGCGCAACATTCAGCCCCTCGCAGAGGCCGGCTTCGAAGTCATCGTGCCCGACCTTCGCGGCTATGGTGATTCCGATCTATCCGAGAAGGACGAGTACGACATCGTCGTCTACTCAAAGGATTTGTTCACACTCATGCACGACGTGCTGGGTCACGACAAGTTCGGGCTCATCGCTGGCGACGTTGGCGGAGCCGTAATCGTCGACATGGCCAATCGCTATTCGCAGCATGTCGACCGCATGATCTTCTTCAATACCATCGCCCCCGTCATCTTTGACGAGCCCGAGTGGTATGCCGAGCGGGGCCTCTCGATGTTGCCGCTAGAGCATGGCCCAACCGGGGACTACCGCATTCGCCAAGGCCGCGACCACGAGAAGCTGCGCGCTGACCTCGACACCCCGGAGCGCTGCCGCCAGTACGTCCGCGACTTCTACGAGCACCGCCTGCTCGCGTCGCAATACTCTTTCGAGGAAGCCGACTACGACTTCATGACCGAGCCCTTCAGCGACATCAACCGGCTCGCAGCCGCTTGGGCACCGTATCAACTCGAATTCGGACGGCCGATGAGCGAGATGCCGATGATGATGCAAAAGACCCAGACGCCGACGATGATCCTACACGGGCCAGACGACCAGGTTGTGCCACAGCATTTCCCAAAGCACTGCGAACTCGCTTTCCCGAACCGCACGGGCCCTCTCGTCATTCCGGAGTGCGGACACTTCCTGCAATGGGAACGAGCGGACGTGCTGAACGATCTCTCGATTCTCTACTTCGCAGACCTGCGCAGCGGCCGCTGACCGGGCGCCAGCCCTACCCCATGAGCAAGACGGTGCTGCGCTCCGGCACCGGGTTGTCGTCGCAGGTCGGGGTTGGGACAATGGTCTCAGCTGACACATTGCTTGTGCGCAAGGAAGAAGGCTGCGTCACTAACCATGCTCGGTGGCTGCAATGGCTATTGGTGTGTTGAGCATCGTGGGGACGGCTGTTAAGCGACCGATGTGAGATAGCCACCGACAATTGCAACAGTGGCGCCGCACACGGCAATCGCAGCGCCGTATCGTCTCGCCTGGCTACGTGCGCCCCACACTCCGCGACCTTCCGCCCAGAGCATCTGAAGAAGCGACGCCGCGCCGATTGCCATAATGGGCATCAGCGGCAGCCGGAAACGTGTCAGCGCGAACGTAACCAGTGGCGGCAGGACGTGGCCCAAAATGAATGCGAGAAATAGCGGCAACAGCTGCCCTGCCCCGGAACGACAAGTAAGCAGAAGACCCGCCACGCCCAACAGCAACACCGCCACATATGTGGCCATCGTCAGCAGTGCAAAACCTTCGCGGACAAGTGGGCCGTCGAGAACCGCCAGCTTGAAGACGTAGCGCCACTTGCCCAGTACAAACAGCGTCGCCGAGCCTTCATCGTCAGCTGCAGTACGCAGCCGCTTCACGACAAACGAAGTCGGGGCGAGCAGGTTGTTGAACTCCCTGAGTTTTTTGATCGGCCATAGGGGCATCTGATTCCACACCGCGCGCAGCGCGATGGGTCGAGCCGCCGTCTCGCGCTCGCTGCGCGTGTCACCAAGTAACTGATAACCATTCCATGGGTGCGTCTTCTGACCATTCACCATTTTTTCGCCGACGCTTGCGATATAGAGATTGAACCAGGTATTGCCCGTAATCAGCACCGAGTGGCCGGTTGTCGCTTTCAGGTGAGCACTCCATGGGAGCACGACGACCATGCAGGCGGCCAGTGTCAGCGCCGCTTTCGCGACGCCCGTTTTCCAGTGGGGCCAGCCTTCGTAGACGAGAGAGCCGGCGCAAAAGACGGCCACGATCAAACCAACTTCCCTCGTGAGCGCCCCCATACCGAACAGCAAGCCCGCCCCGGCAAGGCGCAGCCAGACATTGCCGTCGCGATGCGTGGCCAAGAGCAGGAGTGCGCCCAACTCCAAGAACACGTAGAGCGTCTCGGACCAAAGGCTGTGGCTAAAGCCGATCAAGCCCGGATAGCAAGCGACGATTGCCGCGGCCCCAAGCCCAACGAGCGTTGAAGCGAAGCGTCGTCCCAATGAGTAAACGAGCCAAACCGAAGCAGTGCTCAAGACTACGTTGCCAAGACGCGCAACATCCGCAGAGGCACCGAATACCCGCATCAGTGCTGCGTAAAAGAAGACGACGCCGGGAGCCCTGCCGTCGGCGTCGGCAATGTCTGCGCCGAGCGCGAATTGCTTTGCCAACGTGAAATACGAATACTCGTCGTTGACAAGCCCCGTAGGCTGGGTGACCCAGAGCGCGGCCAACCGCAGCGCAAATGCCGCGAGCAAGATCACGCCGAGCCAACGCCGAATCGACTCCGCACTCCAATCTTGTCTAGCGCTTGTAATTCCGACTGAACTCAATTCACCATCTTCCCAGACCCATTCATTTCCCTTCTACCCTTCGCGATCATTCAAACGACTGCGCTTCAACTCGGCCGCAATCGCGTTGGTCACGATTCGCGCAAACGGCCGGCCGCCCGCGCCGTTGAGATGCGTTAGATCCTTGAAGCCTAGAGGCCCAAACTTCCGGCTCGATGAAAGAGGCACAAAGCTCACAAGCTCGTGAGTGGCTGCCTCCTCTGCGAACCGAAGAAACTCTTCTCTCGCTCGCTCATCATAGAGAGCGCGAGCCCGAGGGTAGAGTGGCGGTTCGATGATCACCACTCGGGTGCCTACCTCGGTCAAGATTTCGATCGTTCGGGATAACAATGCCAAGTTTGCGCGCGCGTGGTCGCCTGTGGAAATCGAGCGAAGCGACCGGAATTGCGGCCGACTCGCGATCGATACCGGGCCCGGAAACTGAGCGTCTAGCTCTGCAACAAGATCGACTAGTGCCTGATCGCCTTCGAGACTGGAAGCCTCTGTAGCCGAACCAAAAGTATTGTTCGACTGGAGACCATCTCGTCCCGGAAACCTGCGAAATGCTCCAAGGCCCGCCTGGTTTAACACGCCGCGAAAGTGATAGGTGTCGAACCAACCCGAGAATGCGATCCGCATGAGTTGGGTGCGATGCTCAACCGCATAGTCGAAGCCCATGTTTGCCACGAGCTCCCAAACGGCATCCATATCTCCAAAGGACGCGCCACTTCGTAAATCGATGGTTGCGTGGGTTTCCAGCTCGGCCAATGCCAGCACCACAACTTCGGGCCTGTGTGCCGCAACGGTTTCTGCGACCGCGCGCATCTCGAAGGGAAAGAAGTGTGGATGCGCAAGCTTCACCAACCGCTCCCGAGATAAGCCCAGGCTCGGTATCTGGTCGGGCGCAAAGCCGTGTTCAAGACGGCTCGAGCCGATAAGGAAAACGGACGACGGCTCTGCGTCGAGAAGCTCCCGCCGATCGTTTACGACAGCATTCTCAAGCAGGTTATAGAGATTCTGTGGGACTTCGATCGTTCGCCACAACGCAGGCGAACTGAAGACCATGGCGTCGACCACGAGCGCAATCACGAGCGCAACAGTGGCCGCCCAGGGATACGATCCCATCCTACCCTTGAGCTTAGAACTGGAAATAGATGAATGGTTGCCCACCGTCTTCTCCCAACAAAACGATCATGAAGCCAAGTACAAGGTACACGCCCACTCGCACGATAGGCGGCCAACGAAGCACGACCTCGAGGTCGTCGCTCATCGCCTGTGCGACCTGCATCGCCATTAACGGAAGCACCAGTACCGCCATCGGCAAAAGCCAGCTTGCCGCAACGCCCAACTCGAATGGCCCAGTGAATAGACCCAAGTAGCCCGCGATGGCCCCGACACTCTCAGCGCGAAAGATCATGAACCCCAGGCAGGTGAGATGAAACATCACAAGGATGCTTGCGGCGTAAAACAGCGGCTGCCGTGCGCCCCCCGACTCGCCAAAGGGTTTTAACCAGGGCGTGCACAGGCGATGCACGATCAACAGCAGTGCATGATAAGCGCCCCAAAGCACGAAGGGCATGGCGGCTCCGTGCCACAAGCCGCTGAGCACCATCGTGAGTGCGAGGTTGCGAAGTGTTATTAGCGATCCCGCCCGATTGCCACCGAGCGATACGTAGAGGTAGTCGCGCATCCAGGTAGACAAGCTGATATGCCACCTGCGCCAAAGATCGGCCGGGTTGCGCGCAAAGAACGGTAAACGGAAGTTCAGCATCAACTCGAAACCCATCAGCCGCGCCACTCCGCGTGCGATGTCGGTATAGCCGGAGAAGTCGCAGTAGATTTGAAACGTGAATGCGTAGGTGGCGAGCAAGAGTTCGGCACTCGTGGGCGAAGAACCGCTTGCGTAGACCAGGTCGACCATCTTGCCGAGGTTGTCGGCGACAACGACCTTCTTGAAGAGGCCCCAAAAGATCAACCAACCACCCGAGTTAACACGCTGCCAGCTCAGCGCGCGGGGTTGTGTGATCTGCGGCAACAAGCGTGAAGCGCGCTCGATCGGCCCCGCCACGAGTTGAGGAAAGAACGCGACGAACAGGGCAAAGTCGAAAAAATTCGGCGTTGGCTCTAGTGTTTTTCGGTAGACGTCCACGGTGTAGCTGAGCGTCTGAAAGGTATAGAAGGAGATACCGACGGGGAGAACGACATCTAGGGCAAAGCTCGGCACCTCGAAGCCCAACAAAAGAAATAGCTCGCAAAAACTCTCGGCGAAGAAGTTGGCGTACTTGAAGTAGCCGAGTGCGCCGAGGTTGACCGCCAGGCTCGCACCGAGCAGCGCGCGCCGCCGGCGCGCATCATTCGTCGCGAACATCGCGCGAGCAACCTGAAAGTCGACAAGGGTCGAAAGCGCGATCAAGAAGCAAAACCGCCAATCCCAGGCAGCGT
>JBLHOB010000212.1:0-5872 GCA_047619425.1 Myxococcota bacterium | reverse complement strand
CGCTGCTTCGAGGATCGCGTCCGCTGCGCCCGGCGGAGGTACGAAGATCACCGACGCGTTTGCGCCCGTGTGCTTCACCGCTTCGGCGACCGTGTTGTAGACGGGGATCCCGTCGATCTCGGTGCCACCCTTACCGGGATGCACACCACCGACTACCTGAGTGCCGTATTCAATCGACAGCTTTGCGTGGAACGTGCCCATGCGGCCCATGCCTTGGATCAACAGTTTCGTGTTCTTGTCGCAGAGAATTGCCATGGGTTTAGCCCTCTCCCCGGGCGGCGACGGCGCGCTCGCCCGCTTCTTGAAGTGTCTCGGCCGGCGTAATGTTCAGCCCCGAGTTGGCCAGAATCTCTCGCCCTTCGGCTGCGTTGGTGCCCTGCAAGCGAACCACCAACGGCACCTCGATGCCCATCTCAGCTGCAGCCGCTACAACGCCCTCGGCGATGAGGTCACAGCGCACGATGCCACCGAAGATGTTCACCAGGATCACCTTCACGTTATCGTCGCGCAGGATTAGCTTGAAGGCGTTCATCACCTTGTCTTTGTCCGCGCCTCCCCCTACGTCCAGGAAGTTGGCAGGAGTGCCGCCACAGTGAGTGATCATGTCGAGAGTCGCCATTGCGAGCCCGGCGCCATTCACCATACAGCCGATCTCACCATCGAGTCCGACGTAGGCCAAGTCAAGTTCGTTGGCCTGGCGCTCGCGGTCGTCTTCTTCGTCCGGGTCGCGAAGCGCTGCGACGTCGGGGTGACGGTAAAGTGCGCCGTCATCGAAGTTGATCTTGCCGTCGAGGGCGATCACGTTCTTATCACTCGTGATGACCAGAGGATTGATCTCGACCTGGGAAGCGTCCTTCTCGACAAAGAGATTGAACAACCCACGCACAAATGGAACGAACTTCTTGATCGTCTCGTAGTCGAGCCCGAGGCCAAAGCCGAGCTGCCGAACCTGATAGTCGCGCAAGCCAACGTTGGGCTCGACGTGGACAGTCAGAATGAGCTCGGGGGTCTTTTCAGCGACCTCTTCGATCTCCATGCCACCTTCGGTCGAAGCCACGATCGCAAACTTCTCTACCGAGCGGTCGAGCAAGACTGCGAGGTAAAGCTCGCGGTCAATGTCGGAACCGGCTTCGACGTAGACCTTGCGTACCAGCTTGCCTTCCGGCGGAGTCTGGGGCGTGTGAAGCGTCATGCCGAGAATTTCGCTGGCCGCCTGCTTGGCTTCGCTCGGGCTCTTGGCGAGTTTTACGCCGCCGCCCTTACCGCGCCCGCCGGCGTGTACCTGCGCCTTGACGACGACAATCTTGGTGCCGAGCTCGCGAGCCGCCGCTTCGGCTTCTGCCGGCGTCGTTGCGAGAATGCCTTCAGGTACCGCTACGCCGAATTCGCGTAGCAAGCCCTTGGCCTGATATTCGTGAACGTTCATCGATTGACTCCCCTTCTTATGCCGTGCTTCACCGGGATCGTTTCAAGCCCGATCTCTATTCGTATTGCAAAGTGACGTGCTCACGGAATCGCCCGGCACCATCGTGCACTCGTCTTCGACAGAACGAGAAAGCAGCCGGGCCGCCGCCGCAAAAGCCAAGCCTTGCGTCGCGACCAAGTGGTTCGTCGCGACGCAGGCCAGAAGTTAAACGTCGAGCTGGTCGACCAAGGTGCGTACGTGCTCGACGGACTCGTCAAAGGCTTTCTTGTCTTCGCCTTCGAGTTCCAACTCAATAATGCGCTCAATGCCGTCGGCACCAAGTACACACGGCACGCCGACGTACAGGCCGTCGACGCCGTATTCGCCCTCAAGCATGCATGCACATGCGAGGACGCGCTTCTGGTCTTTGAGGATCGACTCGGCCATTTCGAGGGCACTCAGTGCAGGCGACACAAACGCTGAGCCCGTCTTGAGCAGTGCCACGACTTCGCCGCCGGCACCCTTGGTGCGCGCGACGATGGCCTGGATCTTGTCCTCACTGAGCAGCTTGCGAACCGGAATGCCAGCAACCGTGCAGTAGTCGACCAGGGGCACCATGGTGTCGCCGTGGCCACCGAGTACGAGTGCCGTCACGTCGCGCACCGAGACACCGAGCTCCCAGGCAACGAAGCTGCGGAAACGAGTCGAGTCGAGGACGCCGGCCATGCCGACAACGCGGTTCTTCGGAAAGCCCGAGATCTTCTGGAAGGTGTACACCATCGCGTCAAGCGGGTTCGAGACGACGATCACGTAGGCGTCGGGACAGTTGTCGCGCACACCGACCGCAACCTGCTTCATGATCTTGACGTTGGTGGCGAGCAGGTCATCGCGGCTCATGCCGGGCTTGCGGGCGAGGCCTGCAGTGATGATGACGAGGCTCGCACCGGCGAGGTCCGCGTAGTCGTTGGTGCCGGTGATCGACGCGTCGGAGCCTACGAGGGGAGAGCCCTCTGCCATGTCGAGTGCCTTGCCCTGGGGCAGACCTTCAACTACATCGAAGATGACGACGTCGCCGAGTTCGCGGTAAGCCGCTTGTTCGGCGAGTACGCCGCCAATGTTGCCACCACCGATAAGAGCAATTTTATTTCGCATTTTGGAGGGTCAATCCTTCTGGCCGTGACGCGGGCAAAGCCGTCTGCCGGTGCGTCAATTGGGTTGGTTCGGGGCCCGATGTGGACCCTCGATGTCAGTGTTGAGAAGTATCGCTGCTACTGGCTAGGCGCTGAGTTCGCGCAGAGTTTGTAAGGGATCTTTCACGGCATCGCCATCGGTTTCGACGCGGCGCAAAACCGCAAGATGAGACACCGTCGAGCGTGTTTGGAGCTGTGTTCGTCGAGATCCACCCTCACTCGCCCGCTTTGGGTTTGGGCATGCGAACGCGGATCGAGAGTTCGTCCAAGTGCTTGTCTTCTACTGCCGACGGCGCCGCCATCAGCAGGTCTTGTCCGCGCTGGGTCTTCGGAAACGGGATCACGTCGCGCAGGCTCGGAGCCTTGGCCATCACCATCACCCAACGATCGAAACCAAAAGCAAAACCACCATGCGGCGGTGCGCCAGTTTCAAGCGCCTCAATTAGGAAGCCGAAGCTCTCCATCGAGCGCTCTTCGCTGTAGCCCATCAACTCGAGGATCTTGAGCTGCACGTCGGCCCGGTGGTTACGCAAACTACCACTGCCGAGTTCGACGCCGTTGACCACAACGTCGTAGTGGGTGCCTCGCACCGCCTCGGGATCCGTTTCGAGCAGCGGAATGTCTTCTTCGAGAGGTGCGACGAATGGCTGGTGGACGTAGGTGAGGTTGCCGTCGGAGTCGCGCTCAAATAGCGGGAAGTCCACGACAAGCAGGACGTCCCACTCTCGGCCATCGGTGCGGCCGAGTCGCTCGCCGAGATCAATGCGCAAGCGCGACAAGATGGCGTTGGCGCGGTCGGCTACATCGGCCTGGAAAAACGTCACGCTGCCCGGGCCCATGCCGGTCGCTTTCGCGATGGCTTCTTTCTCGTCGTCCGACAAGAACTTGACGATGGGACTCTTCCACTCGCCGGCGTCGTCGATGCGAATCCAGGCGAGGCCCTTTGCGCCGAGTTCTTTGCGCACCAAAGTCTCGAGTCGGTCGATGTCGCCGCGAGACAACTCTTTGGCATCCGCGATGTGGAGGCACTTCACGACGCCACCGGCGTCGACGTTGGAGCGGAACGCCTTGAACCCGCTCTCGGCAAACACCGAAGTGAGATCGCACAGCTCAAGGGTCACGCGGGTATCGGGCTTGTCAGAGCCAAAGCGATCCATCGCCTCTTTGTACGAGATGCGGCGAAAGGGGCGTTCGAATTCAACGTTGCCCGCTTCCTTACAACCGCGGGCGGTAACTTCTTCGAGCACCGTAAGCACGTCCTCAACGCCTACAAAGGACATCTCGAGGTCGACCTGGGTGAACTCAAGCTGGCGGTCGGCGCGCAACTCTTCGTCGCGGAAGCAGCGGGCCAGCTGGTAGTAGCGCTCGCAACCGCCGATCATCAAAAGCTGCTTCATGATCTGGGGCGATTGGGGAAGCGCGTAGAAGCCACCGGGCTGAAGGCGGGCGGGAACCAAAAAGTCCCGAGCGCCTTCCGGCGAAGAACGCGCGAGGATCGGTGTCTCGATCTCCATGAAGCCGAGTTCGTCGAGACTGGCCCGGACAGACCGGGCGAGCTTGTGTCGCACTTCGAGGGCGCGCTGCAGCGGCCCACGGCGAAGGTCGTGAATGCGGTGGCGCAAGCGCGTGGACTCGTCGGCATCGCTCTCGTCTTCGATGGTAAACGGAGGAGGCGTCGCGGTGTTGAGCAGGCGAAGCTCGCTCACGTTGACTTCGACGCGACCGGATTTCATTTTTTCGTTGATGGTGTCGTCGGATCGGTTCTCGAGTACTCCGCGGACCATCACGACGTATTCGTTGCGCAAAGCTCCGGCCCGCTCGTGAGCGCTACCTTCGACTTCGGGCTTGAAAACGACCTGGACAATGCCCGAGCGGTCGCGCAAGTCGACGAAGATCACACCACCGTGATCGCGGCGGCGGTTAACCCACCCTGCCAGGACAACTTCTTCGCCCACCGAGCCATTGCCAATTTCGCCGCACATGTGGCTGCGGCGCAGCGAGCCCATTGCATCGAGTTCGATCGTTTCGCGCTTCATCTTACGTTTCCCGGTCGTCTCTCGAAGTGTTAAATGGAACTTGAGGCTCGGATGTTCTTGCTGGTTCGATCGTCGTATTTGGCCCGTTGACTGCGGTAAACCGTGGTCACAGAGCATCCAGATCGACTCGCGCCTTGGCTGCTGCTTGCACTGAACCGGTTGGCTTGGATCGCCGTGAAGGCTCAGTGGATCGCTCTCATGGATCGGACGTGCCCAGCGGGCGGCCCCCATCAGCAGCAAGCGGAAATCTAGCGGGAAAGATCAATTAAATCGCTGAGTTGGATAGCAATCCGGCATTTGGATGTCAATCCGGATCGCGAGGGGCCCCGGAGCAACCGCAGGGGCGTCCTACGAGGTGAGATCCCCGGCGGAGCTGATCCGGTTGCGCCCCAGACTCTTCGAGCGGTACATGGCTTTGTCCGCCGCATCGAGTAATGCGTTGCGGTCCTCGCCATGGGCGGGATACGTCCCCACCCCGAGGCTCACGGTCAGGCGCAAAGACCCCCCCCGCCCGGCCTCAAAGACGTGTTCTTCCACGGTGCGGCGAATACGCTCGGCAATCGCCATTGCGGCAGTGTGCTCCGTGTCGACCAGGAGGATCGTGAATTCGTCGCCGCCGTAGCGAGCGAGGGTATCGACGTCGCGCACACAGCTCATCAATAGCTGGCTCAAATTGCGTAAGACCTGAGAGCCGATCAAGTGACCGTGTTGATCGTTCACGAGCTTGAAGCGATCCAGATCCAAAAACAGCACAGAAAGCGGCGTTTCGTAGCGCTGGGCCCTGCGAATTTCGTTCTCGGTCGTGGCGAGCAGATAGCGCGCGTTGTAGACCTCGGTCACATCGTCGATGAACGCGCGCTCTTTGGCGTGGTGGTACCGCTCGCAGTTGGTGAGCGCTGTCACCGCGTAGCCTGCGACGGTTTCGACCCGCTCAAACTCAGCGTCCTCAAATGGCTCGCCGTCTTCGAAGATCCAGAGCATTCCGGCCTCGGAGCGCGGGCCGTGAAGCGGCACCAACAACAGACGCTCGACGCTCACCCCCGCTTCGCGCAGGGCTGCGAGATAGGGCCCGCTGTCGAGCACTTCAATGGCGTCGCCCGAATGCCCTGCGAGGGGCTTTTCTTCGAGCAGCAAGTCTCGCAGCTGCTGAGATTCGTTTTCGCTCAACCCTCGAAAAGCAACCGCATCGCTCATCGGCGCAGATTCGCGCTGAAACACCGCCATCCCGCGCTTGCGCTCGA
>JBLHOB010000211.1:0-5926 GCA_047619425.1 Myxococcota bacterium | reverse complement strand
CGACGCTATGAGCCCAACGCGGGCGACCGCCGCCGTCGGCGCGAACCCAGTGGTGGTGTGTTTGGGTGGCTGCGGGAACTTCTCTAGCGGGCTCGACATCATCACCTGGACCGCAACTTGAAAACTGGCAAGACTCTCATCGCCCCGCTGGGCAGGTGCAGCTTTTACGACTCGTGTGACTCAGGTGCCGAGAGGGAATGGAATGCGTCTTGTAAAAGGAACCGACCTCGTGCGCTTTGTGTATCAGTTGATCAACCCCGCGATGATCGCCGTGTTATTTGTCGGGGGAGCAGTGGGTTGTGAGACCCTTGGTATGCCGTCGACGAGTACGGACCCCGTGCGAATTTCAGATGTCGATCAAGAGGGCGATCCCGCACGTCGTGCCTCACTGCGGTTGGTGGACGACGGCCTAGCGGCCGATGCGATGGGCGAAGGGAGCCGCGCTCAGTCGCGCTACGAACGCGCACTGCAAGTCGATGCGTCAAACCCCTACGCCTATCTCGCCATCGCGCGTCATCACATTGACGCTGGCCAACCCAAGCACGCACTTCAGTTTATCGATCGCGCCGCTGCGCTTTTCTACATGCGCGGTGACCCGCCCCTGCGTGTCGAGGTGCATCTGCTGGGCCTGCGGGGAGGCGCACTCTACGACTCAGGGGAAACCCTGAGTGGCGGTGAACTCCTCGACCGTGCTCGCGCAATCTCTCCAAAGGTATGGGGTGACGGCTCGCTATCAGCGCAAGAGCTGCGTTAGCGAACCTGCGACCTCGTCCCTCACGAGAGTTGCCGCTGTAGCCGCACGGAGAAAGCGACTAAGAGTCTCACACAATGGATCGTAAATTGAACTCATTGCTCGTCGCATTCAGGCAAAGTGCACTCGCGCATGCGAGTTTCATCGACACCGGCCGGCCACGGTCACACGTGTGTCGTAGCAATGTGCCCGCAGCTGATGAGGCGCGTGGGCTGCTCGGCAGCTGACGCCAGAGCATGGGTCACTCTCTACCGATGCAATGACAACGGATGCTTCGAAGCATTTGCCACTTCGCATTCGCTACGCACGTCCCGTGTTCTCGCAGGGTCGAACGACAACCGCGAACCGATTTGGGGCTATTGGCGCTCGCACTACGGGGTTAGGGCGCGATTGATTGATTGATGGGTGCGCCTTTCGGATCTTCGAATCGTGCTTTCAAAAATAAAATTTTAGAACTGTATTTTTATTGGCCCCGGTTTTTTCCTTTTGTATCGCTGGGGTCGCGGACTGCCTGACACAATACGGTGCAATTTTAGGCTCATGTGCAAGTGCCAATCGTTGACAGTCGAGTAAGCCGTGCGATACCTAGTGCCATCCTCTAACCCCCAATGGCTATCGCTCAAGACAGTCCCATCGGTGACCCCCAATCGGTGATCTTTTAATGACATTCTTCGTCGATACGACGAGCATTTCGCAACGTGGTGAGATACGCGCTGAAACTTCAGACCGTCTTGAAGTCTCCTCTGCGCTCAAGTCTCACGCTTCGTTCGAATTGTCGGAATCGTTAGAAGTGATTGAAGTAATTGACGCCTCGAGGGTTTCGATGTCACTGTCTTCTTCCGCAGACTCCTTGTCTTTTGCACGCAATCGGTCAGCGGTGTCCCCGGACCTGCGCGCATGCAATCGCAAGCGAGTGTTTGATGGCGTGTTCGGCAATGTGTTCGGACAACCCTCCAAGACATCCACTGCATCCGGCCATGCCCTTGGGGCGCAGTCGTGATGTATTGCTTGATCGCACGATCGATTACACACGACCCACGCCACGTAGAAATTGGAACGGAAGTCAGCCTCACCCGTTATTAAGTCAGCACCTACTTAACCCCTACTTATATTGGAAGCAGCCCCCCGCCAATGACAAAATCAAAGAGCGACTACTCGATTCAGACGGTCAGCAACGCACTGCGCGTTTTGGAAGTTTTCTCAGAAGAAGACGAAATCGGCGTAAGCGATTTGTCGCGCCGCCTCGGGCTGCACAAGAACAACGTGTTTCGCCTGCTCGCCACTCTCGAAGAGAGCGGTTACATCGAGCAGAGTGCACGCAGTGAGCGTTACCGCCTCGGCACCGGATGCCTCGAGCTCGGTCGCGCATTTGCTCGCGGCAACACGCTCCTTCGCTGCGCCCGTCCGGTCCTCGAGGAGCTTTCAGCCACTTTTGGCGAGACGGTTCACATCGCGACCTTGCGCGGCGGCGAAGTGATTCACCTCGATAGCCAAGTACCGCATCAGTTGATCCTGATTGCGTCTCGCGTCGGCCAGCGTCTCGCGCCTCACGTCACCGCTCTCGGCAAGGTTCTGTTGGCAGGGCTCGAGGCCAAGGCTCGCGAAGAGTTCGTACAAGATTCAGTGGCGAACTCGCAGTTTGAGCCTCAGACCGAAAACAGCATCACGGACCCACACAAGTTTCTCGAACACCTCGCGACTGCAGCACTGCAGGGTTACGCGGTTGACATCGAAGAGTGCGAAGTGGGCCTGCGCTGCGCAGCCGCACCGGTGCACGACGAAGCCGGCCATGTGATTGCTGCGATCTCGGTCTCAGGGCCGAGCTTCCGAATGTCTGACGATCACCTGCTCGGCAAGGTTGCGCCGGCAGTCGTCGAGGCAGCAGACCGCTTGGGTCGCAACTTAGGCCAATAGAGCGGGCCAATAGAGCGGGCCAGGCAGAGCAGGCGCCGGGAAGATCGGCGCTGCTCGACCTGGGCCCGCAGGCTCTAGGGTGAGGCCAGGGGTGGTGGAAGTCTCGCCGTCTGTGGGTTCATGGTTGTTGGCTTCGCCGCGGCTTCCAATGCGCAGCCCGTGGACGCTTGATGCGCTGGGCCTGCATCGGGCCCTGCTGCTAGCGACCGAGATGCGATCTTGGGCCTTTGCCTTTTCGCGCTGGGCATCCCAAGTGTTGCTTGCATGTCTTCTGCGCAGCTGGTCGCGACGACGGGCCGGATAGTTTGCCGTCGCCAAACAAAGCCATGGTCACCGTGGCTACAGAGTGTATCTTTCGGAATCGTAGGGTTTCGCCTTCAAAGTATGACGACCGGCGTTTTTCCGAGACCGGGCCGGGCGTGCATTGATCTGACACGAAGAGCCGCAACCCCCCGAAACTCCGTGTCTAACGGGTTCCCGTAGCAGGACACGACTGATAGAATCGGATTTTATTTTTGACCCTCGACTTTAATATCGAGGAATCGCGGCCTCACGGGATTCAAGTGTATTCCCTTCCAGCCGAGGCCATGCAGTAGTCGCGTACCCCCCCCCGGTAGCGGCATAGGGAAACGTCCACGTGGGCTTGAAAGAAGATGCACTCAACTATCACCAGAGCGGCCGCCCTGGCAAGGTGAAGGTTGTTCCGACGAAGCCCTGCAAGACGGCTGATGATCTGTCCCTCGCCTATACGCCGGGCGTCGCCGCCCCGTGTATCGAGATTCAACGCGATCCCGACGCGGCCTATAAGTACACCGCGAAGAGTAACCTCGTTGCAGTGGTTACCAACGGCACGGCGGTCCTCGGCCTCGGCAACATCGGCGCGCTTGCCGGCAAGCCGGTGATGGAAGGCAAAGGCGTTTTGTTCAAGCGCTTTGCCGACATCGACGTGTTTGATATCGAAATCGATAGCCTCGATGTCGAGGAAATTATTCGCACCGTCGAGCTCATTTCGCCGACCTTTGGTGGCATCAACCTCGAAGACATTCGCGCACCCGAGTGCTTTGTTATCGAAGAGCGCTTGAAGAAGAGCCTCGACATCCCAGTCTTTCACGACGATCAACACGGCACCGCAATTATTTCGGCAGCAGCATTGCTCAACGCAGTGATGCTCACCGGTCGCCAGATGTCTACGATCAAGGTTGTGGTCTCGGGCGCCGGCGCAGCAGCGATCGCTTGCTCGAAGCTTTACAAAGACCTCGGCGTACCGCGCGACAACATCCACATGATCGACAGTCGCGGCGTGATCTACCAAGGTCGCGAAGAGGGCATGAACAAGTACAAGGAAGAGTTTGCGATCGAGACCACGAGCCGCACCTTGTCCGACGCTATGGTGGACGCCGACGTGTTCGTCGGTCTTTCATCGGCTGGCGTTGTGACCAAAGAGATGGTCGACTCGATGGCCCCGCAACCGATTATCTTCGCGATGGCAAACCCCGACCCCGAGATCACACCTTCCGACGTGCTCGCAGTGCGCCGAGACGCGATTTGCGCAACCGGCCGCTCCGACTATCCCAACCAGGTGAACAACGTACTTGGCTTCCCGTTTATCTTTCGCGGTGCTCTCGACGTGCGTGCCACGCAGATCAATGAGCCGATGAAGCTCGCCGCGGTACGCGCACTGGCCGAGTTGGCGCGACGTGGGGAGATGGTGCCCGACGCCGTTAAGCACGCGTACCCGGGCGAAGTGTTTGACTTTTCGCCGGGCTACATCATTCCAAAGCCCTTCGATCCGCGTGTGTTGCTCTATGTGGCACCCGCTGTAGCCGCCGCCGCGATGGAGTCGGGTGTTGCCCGGATCAACATCGACATGGCCGAGTACGCGAAGAACTTGCAACAGACGATCGGCGACATCTCGAACCTGTAGCGCGACCGCACAGGCGCGGTGATCAGTGGCGTTCGACTCGTGCGTCGTGGGCTAGCTGGCGAACTTCGGATCGCGCTTCTCGAGAAACGCCGCCACGCCCTCTGTCTTTTCATCACGAGAGAACGCGAATCCAAACGAACTTTGCTCGAGTGCGTGAGCCGTGCGTACGTCGGCGTCTTGTCCCTGTTGCATAACGCGCTTGGCGAGTGCGACGGCACCGGGTCCAGCCTGCGAAACGGCCGCGGCCGTTTCGTTCGCCTTGGCGAGTAGTTCTTCCGGTTCGAAAACACGATTCGCAAGACCAATGCGGGTCGCTTCGTCGGCTTTGATAGTGACGCCCGTGCACACAAGCTCTTTTGCCCAGGCAACGCCTACCCGACGCACCAGGCGACTCGTGCCGCCAAACCCCGGAATGATGCCGAGCTTCACTTCCGGCTGGCCAAAGCGGGCTTTCGTGGATGCGTAGATCCAATCGCATGCGAGTGCGAGTTCGCATCCACCTCCGAGTGCAAAGCCATTCACCGCGGCGATGGTCGGGATTTCGAGCTGTTCAAGGGTCGCGAATGCGCGGTGTCCGAGACGTCCAAAAGCTTCGGCCTCGCTTGCGCTCATGTGACTCATCGCTTCGATGTCGGCGCCCGCGGCAAAAGCGCGGCCTTCGCCCGTTACGATCAAGGCGCGTACAGAGTCGTCTTTGCCCACTTCGAGTACAGCGGCTTCAAGGGCGAGCAGCAGCGCTTCGTCGAGCGCGTTGAGGGTCTCGGGGCGATTGAGAGTAATGGTCGCGATGGCGCCGTTGCGTTCGCTGCGCACAACTTCGGTCATGGGGTGGTTCCTTTCGAATCCGGTTGGGGTGGGGGTAGATGGTTCGTGGTCGCTCGCAGATGTTGGAGCGGCATGCGACGTATTTGCCGCAGCGTCCTCACTTGGTGTTGGTGGTTACTTCGCTCGTGTCTTCTTCTTTGGGTTTGCGCTTGCCTACAAGGTAGGCGGCGCCGACGCCAAGCAGGTAGAGCCCAATCATGGGGACGGCGAGAAACAGTTGGCTCACCACATCGGGCGGCGTCAGGATGGCCGCGGCGATGAAGACGCCAAGTACCGCGTAGGGCGTAAATTCCAGCAGCTGCCTTGCGGTCACGACATTGGCCATTGCGAGAAAGAAGACGAGTAGTGGCAGTTCGAATGCGACACCAAATGCAAGAAAGAGTCTTGTCGTGAGGGAGAAGACTTCGCGCATTGTCCAAGCGGACACAACGAACTCGTTGCTGAAGCTGTTGAAGAATTCGAAGATGATCGGAAACACAATCGAGTAACCAAAGAACGAGCCGATGCTGAAG
>JBLHOB010000210.1:0-5942 GCA_047619425.1 Myxococcota bacterium | reverse complement strand
GCGTTTTCGGACGAGTACGCGCATTGGAAACGCCTCGGCTTCTTGCCGCGAGGGTTCTAGGCGCACAATGAGCGAACCCATTACAGACCTACATCAAGCACTACCCGAAACGCGTCTGTCCGCACGAATCGATGCAATGGTTCGGGCGATCGGCGGCGCCGTATCGTGGGTATGGCTTGTGCTTCTCCTGACGATCGTTGCGAACGTGTTCATGCGATACGTCTTCGGTGAAGGTCGCATTGAGTTTGAAGAGCTGCAGTGGCATTTGTATGCGGTCGGTTTTCTTGCCGGGCTTGCCTATGGCGTCGAGTCCGATGATCACGTTCGCGTCGACTTTCTGCGTGCAAAACTCAGCCTGCGGATGCAAGCGTGGATCGAGCTCTACGGCATCCTATTGCTGCTGATGCCGTTTATCGCGATGGTGCTGTACTTCAGTGTGCCATTCATCCAGTGGTCTTGGGCGCACGGTGAAGTTTCCCAGGCCCCGGGCGGCTTGCCGTTTCGCTGGCTGATGAAGTCCGTGTTGTTTGCTGGCTTCGCCTTGCTCGGCTTGTCGGTCTTTTCGAGAATGCTTCGCGTCGCATCGTATTTGTTTGGAGCACCACGCGCGGTCGAGCGTGCAGAAGCGTCCAACGATGGTGCTGTATAAGTATGGCACTCAACGAAATCCTCGTTGTTGCGATGTTCTTGCTTTTTATCGCGCTCATTTTTACTGGCTATCCCGTTGCGTGGGTGCTCGGCGGCTTGGCGGTGTTTTTTACCGGCGTCGCGGTAATCGCCGAAGCCGACTTTGGCGTCGCGGTGGGTGCCGACTGGGCCTATGCGTCGCTTACCGTAGAGCGCATCTGGGACCTGATGAACAACTGGGTGCTTGTCGCACTACCGATGTTCATCTTCATGGGCTTGATGCTTGACCGCTCGGGTGTGGCAAGCGACTTGATGACCAACTTTGCCAAGCTCTTTGGGCGCGTGCGAGGAGGCCTTGCAGTGACCGTGACCGTGATCGGCGTGCTGCTTGCCGCATCGACCGGGATCATCGGCGCCTCGGTTGTATTGCTGGCCCTGCTGGGGCTGCCAATCATGTTGCGCGAGGGCTATCAGGCTGAGTTCGCGTCGGGAACTGTCGCCGCGGTAGGGACGCTCGGCATCCTGATCCCGCCGAGCATCATGTTGGTGATGATGGCCGACCGCCTGGCGATCTCGGTTGGTGATCTTTTCCTGGGCGCATTGCTTCCCGGTGTCATGCTCGGTGCTCTCTATGTGGTTTATATTCTCGGCTTCGCATGGCTGCGCCCATCGGCCGCGCCTCTCAGAGATGAAGTGGAGCCCATCGACGGTGCGATTGTGCTTGGTGTCCTCAAGGCCATTGCGCCGGCTCTCGGGTTGATGCTCGCCGTGCTGGGCAGCATCTTTTTCGGCGTGGCAACACCGACAGAGGCTTCGGGTGTCGGCGCGCTCGGGGCAACGTTGTTGGCGCTTGGCAAAGGCCGGCTCAACCTTTCGGTGCTCCGTGAAGTCGCGCAGAACACAAGCCGCACCACCGGATACATCTTCGCAATTTTGCTCACCGCAACGGCGTATTCGCTTGTCTTGCGCGGACTGGGTGGCGATGCGCTGATCTCGTCGGCACTTCTCGGTTTGCCCTTTGGACCCGAAGGCATCGTGATCGCAATTCTGGGCATTACGTTTCTGCTTGGTTTCTTTCTGGATTGGATCGAAATTACGCTGATTGTCTTGCCACTTGTGGCCCCGGTTGTGACTGCGCTCGGTTTCGACATCGTGTGGTTTACGGTGATGTTTGCAGTTTGTCTTCAGACTTCCTTTTTGACTCCACCGGTTGGCTTTGCGTTGTTTTACCTGAAGGGGGTGGCGCCTCCGGAGATCACCCTCGGAACCATCTACCGCGGTGTGATTCCATTTATTGTGTTGCAGTTGATCGGCTTGGCTCTGTTGTTCAAGTGGCCACAGATCGCTCTTTGGTTGCCGAGCCTGGCGTACGGCAACTAGTGGCAAGGCCTGCTTGACACCGGTTGCAATCTGCCACCGGCGATCAAACGACCAGGCCCCACGATACGGTTGCGATGTAGACTCAGCGCATTCGTCAACGGATAGGACGTCAACGGACGGGAGACATGTATGCGCGCAGTTCGGTGTTGTGACAAGAAGATTGAGGTCGTCGATGTGCCTGAGGTGCAGGGCGAGGGGGTACGGGTCAGGGTGCACTCGGCCAGCATCTGTGGCTCGGACTTGCACATGGTGGCGTTGGGCTTTTCGCTCGGGCACACGATGGGCCACGAGTTTGCCGGGGTGCTTGATGATGGGCGCGCCGTTGCGGTTGAGCCCGTCACTCCCTGCGGCACCTGTGATCTGTGCAGCGAGGGGCGATACAACTTGTGTCGTCTTGGGCCGAGCACGATCTTGGGCATTGGTCAGGACGGCGGCATGGCGGACGAAATCTGGGTCCCCGAACGGTGCCTCGTTCCACTTGCGCCAGAAATCGCATTGAAGGACGCGTGCTTGGTCGAACCCATCGCAGTGGCTGTTCACGGTATGCGCGCTGGCGGCGTCGGGCCGGGGGATCGAGTTGCAATCGTCGGTGGCGGCTCGATTGGCCTGAGTGCTTTGGTCGCGGCACGTTCCGCGGGTGCAGAGGTCGCAGTCGTGGCGCGTCACCCGCATCAGGTTGAAGCCGCGCGTCGTTTGGGTGCAACCGAGAGTCTGGACGCGGAATACCCGATTGTCGTCGACTGCGCGGGCACTAAAGAGGCCCTCGAACAGGCGGTTGCGCTTTGCCGCCCGGGCGGCACGTTGATCTTGTTGGCGAGCTACTGGGAGGGGCTGATGCTCCCCGGGATGGCGTTGTGCCTGAAGGAAGTCAAAGTGGTTCCGTCAAGCTTGTACGCGCACCAGCACGAGGGGCGAGACTTCGAGCGGGCGGCGCAGATCTTGGCTCAGCAGCCCGAGGTCGCTGATACGTTGATCACGCACCGGGTACCGCTAGACGAGGCTCCTCGAGCCTTTGAAATAGCGAACGACAGAAAGTCCGGCGTGATCAAAGTCGTACTGGACGTCTGAAACGAAAAATCGCGCCGCAGTCACCTGCGGCGCGATTCTTTGTGTCTTCTCGATACGCGCGCCGAGGCGGGCCTATCGGCTTTTGTCGGCGTGCGTGGCTAGAGCTTTACCAGCCCCTATTTACCCCTTCTTCAGCGCCTCGTCGATCAGCCGCGTAAACGAACTAATCGGCTGAGCGCCGGAGAGAAAGCGCCCGTTGATGAAGAACGCCGGTGTGCCCGTCACGCCCAACTTGCGAGCTTGAGACAGGTCTTCGTCGATTCGATCGCTCAGGGCTTTCGAAGCGAGGTCTTCTTTGAACTTCTTGATATCAAGACCAATCTCGCCGGCGTACTTTTCAAACGTTGCCGGGCTGAGCTCGCGCTGGTTCTTGAAGATCGAGTCGTGCATTTCCCAAAATTTGTTCTGCATGCCAGCGGCTTCGGCTGCCGCATGGGCGGCCGGTGCGTTCTTGTGGAACGAAAGAGGCATGTGCTTGAAAACGACGCGCACGTCTTCGGGGTACTTCTCGGTAAGGCTCTTGAGGGTCGGACCGACCCTCCCGCAATAAGGTCACTGAAAGTCCGAAAACTCGACGATCGTTACCTTTGCGTCTTTCGGGCCATAGTACGGAGCATTGCCGACCGCGACTTCGTAAACCTTGTTCGGGTCGGGCTTGTTGGAAGGGCGGGCTGCAGGCGCACTCGGCGCTGCGGGCTTGAAGGCTTCGAGGTTCGCGAAGGCCCCTTCAAATTGAGTGGTGGCTCGATCCACGGAACTCGACAGCAAATATGCGCTGCCGAGAATCGAGATCGACAAGATGATGGCGGCCCCTATGAGCCCGACACCAGATGAATTCTGATCCACTTAGTCATCTCCGTTCTTGCTGGTTGAGTTCTTGCTGGTTAACTGGGCAAAAATATACCCTTTTCATCTATCGGTCGAAAGTCGCGGGGGTCTCTCCGGAGTCGTGGCTTGGGTCGGGTAGTGTTTTCTCCATGTTGAATAGGGCCCCACGATGAATCTGATCCTGCTCTTCGACGCTGATTTTGTCGAGCGCAGCGCCGACCTTGTATCGGGCGCTGTGCGGCTCGATGGGAGGCGCGCCGAACATGTGCTTTCGATCCATCGCGCAGAGGTAGGCGACGAGCTGTGCGTCGGCGTGGCGAACGGGAAGATCGGTGTGGGGATCGTGACGGCTCTTTCCCCCCAACAACTTGATCTCGACGTTACTTTCGTGCGCAATTCTCCGGCACCGTTGCCACTCAATCTGGTGCTCGCACTGCCTCGACCTTTGGTTCTCAAACGCGTGTTGATCTCCGCCACGGCGATGGGAGCCAAGAAGATTTTCCTCATTCAGTCCAATCGCGTCGAGCGAAGCTTTTGGAACAGCAAGGTCTTACGCGACGGGGAGTTGATCAAGCCCTTGATTCTCGGTCTCGAGCAAGCCCGAGATACATTGCTGCCCGAGGTTGTACTACGTACCCGGTTTCGTCCCTTTGTCGAAGAGGAGCTGCCGGAGATGTTGAACGACTCGTCGGGGATTGTCGCTCATCCCAGCGGAGCCGTGCCTTGTCCTCGAGAAGCCACGGGGCACGTTACGTTGATGATGGGGCCCGAAGGTGGGTTCGTGCCTTTCGAGATTGAAAAAATTGAGGCGGCGGGATGCCAGGTGGTGCATCTCGGAGAGAGGATCTTGCGGGTTGAGACGGCTCTGCCCGCGTTGCTTGCGCGGTTGTTCTGAGTGCGAGTGGTTGACTGCACCGTTGCATTCTGAAATGCGTTTCAAGTTGAGACCAAGGGTTTCTGCTGAAAGGCCGGGTTTCTACCGGGGGTCGAAAGTAGTGGAAGCGCCCGATCCATCGGAGGCGGGCATTGTGATACGGTGAGGGCTGCCGATGTTTTGGCCGGGGCTCGATACGGCCCCGCCAGTTGTGTAGATGGAGTGAATTTGAGGATGGGACGTTTGAGTCGCGACTTTTTTCTGCGAGACGTCGCCGAGCAAGATTGGCTGCAAGAGAACACTTGGTGCAGTAGTTGTCGGCTGCCGGATCTTGGGATCGATGATCCACGAGAGTTTGAGGAAGACGGTCAGGTGTTCATTCAGGGCAGCTGTCGAATTTGTCGCATGAAACTCACCAGTGAAGTGGTCGATCAGCGCACGGCTGAGGCGACGTAGACACTTGCGTTAGATCGACATCACGTCGTGATCAGTTACGACGTCCCGCAAAAACAACGCTCGACGCGGGTGCGTTCCGCCGGCGAAAACGCGATGCTCGGGGCAATGCTTCGACCATCGCCCTCGCTCAAGCACGACGCCTGCATGGCCCCGCTTTCAAGTGCAGTGTGTCGTCGCGGCATCATCGGACTTGCCGTCGTGCTGCAAGTGGCAATGGCATGGCTCCCCACAGCCGTTCAAGCCGAGGAGCCCCCAGTTGTCATCTGGCTCTCGCTCGACGGCGTACGCCACGACTTTCCCACACGCGGGGCGTATCCGGCACTTTCTCGCATGGCCCGTGAAGGGCTACGGGCGCAGGCGCTTCGACCTGTGTTTCCTACGAGTACTTTTCCCAACCATGTTTCAATTGCGACGTGCTCCTACGTAGACAGGCATGGAGTCGTCGCGAATTCGTTTCTCGAGCCGGGACGTGGTGTATTTGACTACGGGGCCGACGCGTCCTGGATCGACACTGAGCCCATTTGGGTAACGGCCGAACGCGAGGGGCTACGCAGCGCGGTCTACTATTGGGTGGGCGGCGAGACGGACTGGCATGGAGTCGGGGCAACCTATCGCGTGACACCCTTTGACAGCGAAGTGACTGAGCACACCAAGGTTGACCAACTGCTTGCATGGTTGGATCTCCCGCGAGACGAGCGCCCACAACTGA
>JBLHOB010000209.1:0-5958 GCA_047619425.1 Myxococcota bacterium | reverse complement strand
ATTCCATATTCCGGAGCTGCGAGAGCACGAACAAGAACAAGCGAGCTTCAACTTCCTGAGACGCAACCAGGGACTCGAGCGCACTTATATACGCAGCCCGTCGAAGTTCTCATCCAAAGTCATTTCGAAACACGCAACGCTTCAGAAGATCT
This sequence comes from Myxococcota bacterium, assembly GCA_047619425.1. Taxonomy (GTDB): domain Bacteria; phylum Myxococcota_A; class UBA9160; order UBA9160; family UBA4427; genus DUBZ01. The sequence continues at coordinate 5,806 of JBLHOB010000209.1, read as the reverse complement.
ACTCGATCACAGACTACGAGCCGTTGAGCCTCGGACAGCGAGGACAATTCTTCCGCCTCCTCGAAGTCCGTCCCGATGAGGATTTTGAGATCCGCCCCTTCAACGGCTGGCTCGACGCCGACCCCGCGTCGAAGAACTTCGGACTGCTCGACCTCATGAGTGTTCGCTTTGCAATGATTCATCGCTGGGATCAGAAGTACATTGAAGAGCTCGTCCGCGCGGGCTGGGAAACCGCATTGGAACCACGCCAAGGCCAATTCGTGATCATGAAAAATCCGAGTTCACTTCCCCGTGCCTACCTGGCAAGCGATATTGTTCTCGCTTCAAGCGCAGATCATGCTCTGGCTGCAATCGCAGCTCCCGACTTCAATCCGCGCATAAGTGTCGTGCTCGAAAGCCGAGAGCCAATTTCAGATCAATATGCGGGCCGTACCCAAAGAACGATCCGAGCCGCGACAATCACACGCTATGATGCCAACGAAATTACAATTGAAGTCATTGCGGCGCAGGCTGGGTACCTTGTTCTTACCGACAACTTTTACCCTGGCTGGAGTGCAACCATCGATGGCGAACCCACTGGTATCCTACGAGCCAATGCGCTCTTCCGCGCAGTCGAGGTGCCACTCGGCACCCACGTCGTGCAGTTTCGATACCGCCCCATGAGCTTCTTTGTCGGCGCAACCCTCACGCTCTCAAGTCTCGCGGCCTTCGCTCTCTACGCCGTGTGGCGCTCTCGAAGGAACGCATCGATGGCAGGCAGTTCCGCCATAGCGATCGCATTTATTTTCGCTCTTTTGGGAGCTTCAACTGGCTGCAGTGACGGGTCACCAGAGACACCGGCCCGCGAGGTTGAAAATGCAGAGCAGCACCAGTCGCTCAAGATGCCACCGACCAATGTGGTGGTCTTCGTCATCGACACCCTGCGCAGCGATCACCTCGGCAGCTACGGCTATGAACGCCCCGTAAGCCCAGTGATCGACAAACTGGCACAGGAGGGCGTCGTCTTTGAAGACACCTCAAGCGTTGCGCCGCGCACCTGGCAATCGTTCACCTCGATCCTCACCGGGCTTTACCCGCCGCGCCACGGCGTGCGTTACATATTCAGCCCTCCGCTGGCCAAGACGATTCCTACGCTGGCTTCGACGCTGGCGAGTCGGGGGTACCAGACCGCGGCCTTTGACGGCATGACGTTTTTGCGCGGAATGACGGGCGACGCGGCGTTTGCGGAGTACCACGATCCGAAAACCCTCGCCAAGGCAGGCGCGATGCTTAACGACGACGCGCTACTCCAACACTTTGAGGGTTGGCTTGAGAACGCGACGCCGCCGTTTTTCGCATTCCTCCGAGTGACCGCACCTCACTGGACCTACATCTGTCACCCGGTGTTTCACGACGACGTTGAAGAACACGATTCGATCAGCCATCAATTCAATACGGGCTCTCACGGTCTGGGTCTCACAAAAGAGGGCCTCGCCCTCGACGACCTCGCTGCGTATCGCGAACGGTTCTACGACTTCAAGCCAAGCAACATTGAACGCGAACACATGATCCTGCACTACGACGAGTGCATCCGCGAAAGCGATGCCGCAATCGGACGAAGCCTCAAACGCCTGGAGTCGATCGGGCTCGATAATTCAACCCTCGTCGTCATCACGGCAGACCATGGGGAGAGCTTTGGTGAGCACGGCTACTTGCAACACGGACCACAGGTCGATGCGCCCGTGGTGAACGTGCCGCTCATTTTTCGCTTTCCGGACAGCCTCGCGGAAAATCGGCGAGGGCGACGAGTGGCAAAACTCGCCCAAACGATTGACATCATGCCGACCATTCTCGACCTGCTGGACTTCGACGCACCCGTGGGTCTCGATGGCACGAGTCTGCTTCCCGCGATCAATGGAGACCGCGGTACCGAACAAACCGCGTATGCCGAAGCCGGACGGGCCTTTGTTGGCGTTGACCCCGAAGTCTTTTTGCCGGGAGTTCGCGGCAAGCAACGCATGGTCCGCAACCGGGACTGGAAGCTTCTCTACATCCCGAACGAAGCCGGCGGTCTCGTGCGCCTTTTCGACTTACGCAATGACCCGGGAGAAAACCAGGACGTTGCCGCTGCCAATCCCAATGTTGTCGCAGAGCTAAGACGAGCACTCGATGACACGATGGCGAATGAGCCTGGGGGCAGCGTCGAAAAGGAACTCAGCGAGGAAGAGAAAGAAAGCCTGCGCGCCCTTGGTTATCTATAGCCTGGCCCGGCGAGCAAGACTGCCGACGGTGGGTGTTTAGCCCTTGCGGTACTTCAGGTAGAGATCGTTCCCCAGAAAGAAACGCACGAAAGCAAGCTTCCCCAAGCCACCCACAAAACGCACCAACGGGTTCTGCGAGAGTTTCTGGGTATGTCGGTGTTTGGACGATCGCAAAATGTCTTCGTTGATCCAAATTTCGACGCCATCCAACTCGGCCATGCGCGCAACCTTGCGCAGGGAAAACAAGTTGTATTCGTGGACGTGTACCGTCTCGTTGATTTTCATGTGCGCTTCGAGAGTGGTGACCACGTTCGGATCAATGCGTCGCAAGATTGGCTTTACAAGCGGGAGCACCCAGTGCGTAAAAATCGTGTTGGGGGCCGTGTGGATGAACATGAATCCGCCCGGGCGAAGTACGCGAACCATCTCCCGGAGCATCTGTTCGCCGTCTTCCATGTCTTGGTGTTCGAGTACATCGCCCGAATAGATGCGGTCGAACGAATTTGACTCGAACGGAAGATCCTTGCAGTCGGCGACGCGAAGATCCGCGTCAGGGAACTCGGCCATCACCTCCTTGCCAATTTCGAGCGCCGCCGGCGAGTAGTCGATTGCCGAAACTCGCGCGCCCCGTTTCGCGCAGTGGTAGAGAAACTCTCCGCGTCCAAAACCAACTTCAAGCAAGTCTACATCCGGCCCCAGCTCGAGTCGGTCAAGTTGCTCCTCTTTGATAAAGCTCAACCCACCCTGCTTGTACTCCTGGTAGCCCTCGGTGTTGTCGCTCAGGAGATACTCTCGGCCGTAGACATCTGCCGAGACTTGCCGCTTAGTTGCCATGTCGTTACCGCCTACTCAGGGATTGTTGCACGGCCAATTCATCGATAGGCCCGATCTGCGCCTTGCCGTCTGTGTCTGTTCGGAATACCACCGGCCAGCCTGAAATGCAATAAACCCCGAACACGAGACTCGCAGCATGAACTCCGAGCGGTCGATGCGATCGGTGGCTAGCATTTGTCGCACCGCACGCATACCACGCGCTATGGGGATTCTTCGTGAGTTCGAAGCATACGTCACATCCGCTTACATCGGCCCACCGTAAAACGGTCGCGCTAGTCGTGGAACTGGTTTGCCCGCCCTATCCAGATCTCACGACGGAAGAACGCACGGAAGTTACTGCAACCGCTGCGGCTTTTGTCGTTTCGCAAATCGAAGCAATGCCGACCTTTCTATTCTTCCCCTTCGCCCTCGCCATCACGGGTTTTCAATGGCTTGCGGCGCTTCGCTACGGCCGAGGCTTCGACAAGCTCGACAGTACTCGTAAGGTTTCCTACCTCGCAGTCTGGAGCGGTTCTCCAATCGGACCCTTTCGCGACTTCGTAAAGCTGATTCGCAGCTGTGCGTTGCTCGCGTACTTCGATCACCCGGTCGTGACCAAAAACCTGCCAGCGATGCACGCAGATCGCGAAGTCCATGGCGTCGCGGACCTAACATGAGCACACAGGCCATTTACAACGAAGAAGACATACCTGAGCGCCCCAGCAAAGCGCAGGTCGTCGTCATCGGCTCTGGAGCCGGCGGCGCGATGACAGCAGCAACCCTCGCTGAAGGTGGATACGAAGTCCTCATCCTCGAAGAGGGCCCCAGGCTCGACACCTCTGCAATTGTTTCAAACTCAACCGACGCGCTTTCAAGCCTCTACCGCAACGGCGGTATGACGCCGATCCTGGGCGCGCAAAACATCGCCTACGTTGAGGGACGCTGCGTTGGTGGATCCACCGAAGTCAACAGCGGCTTTTGGCATCGCTTACCCAAGGATTCGTACTACCGCTGGAAGGCCGACTACCTACTCGACGAGTTCAGCGAGAGCACGATGAGCGAGACCTTCGCAACCATCGAAAAGGAGCTCTCCGTGTCCCGCGCGGGACTGGAAGCGGAAACGCGCGGCTCTTCCGTCTTTCGCAAAGGCATTGAAGGCCTGGGCTGGAAGTACGAAGAAGTGCCGCGGTGCCTCAAAGACTCGAGTGCGAGTGCGTTCGCTCCCGGCGCAAAGCAATCGATGTACCAGACATACATTCCGCGCGCACTTCGCGCCGGCGCAAAGCTTTTGCCCAACTGCAAGGCCAAGCGACTTGTTCTGGAGGGCAACCGTGTAGTCGCCGTTGAGGCACAGATCGAAACCGAACAAGGCCGTCGCACGTGGCGAATTCAAGCTGAGATGATTTTCGTATGCTGTGGCGCTATCCAATCCCCCGCACTGCTTCGGCGCAGCGGCATCACAAAGAACGTCGGCGACAACCTCCGCATCCACCCAATGATCAAAGCCGCCGGTCTATTTGAAGACGAGATGGAGCCTTCAGACTCGGTCATCCCCGTCTATCAGGTAAAGGAGTTCTGGCCGACCATTACTCTCGGCGGTTCGGTCTACACACCGGGCTTTCTCGCCATGCTCTTGAGTGACAATTGGGAAGCCCACCAGAGTGTCATGCAAAACTACGACCGCATGGGCCTCTACTATGCTGCGACCCGTGGACTCAATCGCGGCAGCATCCGCGTGCTGCCCGGCATCGATGACGGTGTCGTAATCCGCTACCGACTGAGCGAAGCCGACCAACGCAATCTCAGCATCGGACTCGCGCATCTTGGCGAGTTGCTGTTTTCGGCCGGGGCAAAAGCGGTCTATCCGTCCCTGCGAGGCTTTCCCGCTCTTACCTCTGCTGCGCAATGCAGAAGCTTCCTGAAGAACCCCCTACCGATCTCCTCCATGAGCCTCTCCACGGTCCATGTGTTCAGCAGCTGCCCGATGGGTGAGAACCCCGATCTTTGCGCAACCGATTCATTCGGCAAAGTTCGAGGCTTTGACAATCTCTATGTCAACGACGCTAGCCTGCTGCCCGATTCACCCGGCGTAAACCCGCAGGGCAGCATCATGGCGATCGCACATCGAAACTCAAATCACGTACTGGAAGAATCAGCACGTATGGGTCGGCGACCGAAACTCCACAATTTGGCTTCGAGCAGCCAGGCAAACGTGCTCGTCACGGGCGCAACCGGTTGGTTGGGCACGCGGCTCATTCACCAGCTCTACGACGAAGACGCCGCCATGGGCCTCGCTACCGACCACGTTCGTTGCCTAGTGCCGCCTGGCCTTGACCCATCGCATCTGACATCGATCTCCGACAACGTAAACATCGCGCGGGGCGACCTGAAAGACCCCGAGTCGCTGAGCGAATTTTGCAGTGGTGCCGAAGGCTCGACTCTCTTTCACGTCGCCGGCATCATCCACCCCGGTCGCCCGAAGGAGTTCGACGAAGTGAACGTCGCGGGCACGGCAAACATATTGGCCGCCGCAAAAGAGGCGGGGGTTGCACGCGTTGTCGTCATGTCGTCTAACTCGCCCCTCGGTAACAATCCACACGCCGGCCATGTCTTTGACGAGGAGTCCCCCTACAACCCCTACATGGCCTATGGCCGCTCCAAAGTCGCAATGGAGAAGGTCGTACACGCTGCCCAGGCTCGGGGTGATTTCGAAACCGTCATCATTCGAGCGCCCTGGTTCTACGGTCCCAATC